>NZ_JANLGL010000085.1:0-12531 GCF_024655625.1 Pseudomonas sp. 18.1.10 | reverse complement strand
CCAAAAATATCGGCCACACTGAAGATCAAACTGTGGGAGCTGGCTTGCCTGCGATGGCGGTGGACCAGACAACACTTCAGCGACTGATTCACCGCATTCGCGAGCAAGCCCGCTCCCACATTGACCGCGTACTGCCTGCCGCTTATTCAGCAGTGGATGGTTTTTCCCACAGGTTGATCCCGCCTTCCTGGGCAAACCGGTCGATCTCCGCCAGCTCTTCCGCACTGAAATGCAGGTTCTTCAACGCCCCAACGTTCTCGATGATCTGCTCCGGCCGGCTCGCACCAATCAGCGCGCTGGTCACCCGTGGGTCGCGCAGCGTCCACGCCAAGGCCAATTGCGCCAAACTCTGGCCACGGCGCTGGGCGATTTCGTTCAGTGCACGCACGTGAGCGATGTTGGCTTCGGACAAGTGCTTGGCCTGCAAAGAACCACCACCCGGGCGGTTGACCCGCGCATCGGCCGGGACGCCGTTGAGGTATTTGTCGGTCAGCAAACCCTGGGCCAATGCCGTGAACGCAATCACCCCGGCACCGAGTTCTTCGGTGGTGTCCAGCAGGTCTTTTTCCACCCAGCGGTTGAGCAGGTTGTAGGCCGGTTGATGGATCAGCAGCGGCACTTTCCACTCTTTGAGCAGGGCGGCGATTTCGCGGGTTTTCACCCCGGAGTAGGACGAGATACCGATGTACAACGCCTTGCCCTGTTGCACGGCGGTGGCGAGGGCGCTGGCGGTTTCTTCCAGTGGGGTGTCGGCGTCAAACCGGTGGGAGTAGAAGATGTCCACGTAGTCGACGCCCAGGCGTTGCAGGCTCTGGTCCAGGCTCGCGAGGATGTATTTGCGCGAGCCGCCGCCCTGGCCGTAAGGGCCGGGCCACATGTCCCAGCCGGCCTTGCTGGAAATAATCAGCTCATCGCGGTAATGCTTGAAATCTTCGCGCAGCAAACGGCCGAAATTGATCTCGGCGCTGCCGTACGGCGGGCCGTAGTTGTTGGCCAGGTCGAAGTGGTTGATACCCAGGTCGAACGCGGTGCGCAGGAGGGCGCGCTGGGTGTCGATCGGGGTGCTGTCGCCAAAGTTGTGCCACAGGCCGAGGGACAGTGCAGGCAGCACCAATCCACTGCGGCCTACGCGGCGATACGGGATAGATTCATAGCGGTTTTCGGCAGCAATGTACGTCATCGAATCCTCTCTGGGCTTAGGGCAAATAAGGCCTGGGAATAACCTTATTCCCAGGCCTTTTAACCAGCTGAATCGCTTAAGTCTGCCCTTCCGTTTTACAGCAATTTCCTACCAGAGTGGAACGACGTAGCTGACATAAAAGCGGTTTTCATCCTGCACGGTCGCGCCGGTAATGTCCGGGCTGGCGTGGGCATTTTTCCAGGTCACGCCGAGGCCTTTGAGGGTGCCGGTGGGCACTTGATAGGCCACCGCGACGTTGCGCTCCCATTCGCTGGTGGTGCCTTGTGCGGTGCGGATGTCATCGCCGTGGGCATAGGCCGCGGAGAAGGTCAGGCCGGGGATGCCGAGCTTGCCCAAGTCATATTTGTACTGCGCCAACCAGGTGCGTTCGCCGGCGTGCTGGAATTTGTTCAACTGCATGTTGGTCAGTGCCGGCGTGTCGGCGCCTGAGCCAGGGCCCTGGCGGTTGTCACCGCTGTTCAGGCCGGAGTCGAGGTAGGGAAAGTCGCTTTCGCCGCTGTTTTTCTGGATGCCCAGGCCGACGGTGTGGCCGTCCAGGCTGTAGCTTTCCAGCAGGCTGGCGGTGGTCTGGTTGATGCGGCCCTTGTTCACACCGTCGTCGTAAAGACCGCTGGCGGCGTAGTCTTTTTCACCGTCGGCGTTACCGCCTACACCCAGGCTGCGGAACACGCGCACGTCGGTGTCCAGCGCGCCCACCGACAAGGCGTCATGCCGCTTGGCGCCCACGAAGAACTGCTGGTAGTAATCCTCAAGGTTCGAATACCACAGGCTCACCGTGGTGTTCTGGATACCGGTGTAGTCGGCGCCGCCGAACAGGAAGCGATCACTCTCCTTGGTGCCGCCCGCCGTAATCATGCCCTGGTCGCCGGTTTCGTTGCGGATCTTGGTCTTGAAGATATCGCCACCGGTGAAGGTGAAATCGCTGAGGTCCTTGGACACCAGCTGCACACCGGTATTGGTCTGCTGGTACAGGCGCCCATCGGTGTTGGCCAGCACCGGGTTGTTGCCGTACAGCGTGCCCACGCGCAGCTCGTCCTTGGCGAAGCGCATCTTGAACGTCGGGCTGAGTACGCCGAACTGGTCGGCGGATTTGCCGTTGTCCAGCGGGAACATGCTGCCGGGGTAGCGGCTCTGGTGATCCTTGTCGTTGAGGTCGCCACCGGAATCCAGCTTCAACCCGTAGAACGCCTGCAAGTCGAGGCCGAAACCCACCGGCCCTGCGGTGTAGCCGGACTTGAAGTTGAACTCGAACCCCTGGCCCCAATCGCGAATGCTGTGGGCCTTGGCGTTGCTGTTCACCACATCACGCCCCTGCTGGTTGAGATAGCGATTGAGCAGGGTCACGTCGGCGTGGCTGTCATCGATAAAATCGGCATGGGCGGACAGCATAAAGCTCGCCATGGCGGCACCCACCATAGGGCTCAATAACGTCTTCATTGGTACCGGTCTCCGTCACTGTTCTGAAATGAAAGCGTCAAACGCTTCACACAATTAGGCGGTGGACAGATGACAGTTGCGCGTCAAAACCGGCGTGCGACGGATGAAATTAAATTTAAGAAAGCCCTGTAGATCAGGGCTTTGCGAGGTTTTTTGTGGGAGCTGGGTTATGTGGGAGCGGGCTTGCTCGCGAAGGCGGTGTATCAGTCACACATGCATCGACTGACACGACGCTTTCGCGAGCAAGCCCGCTCCCACACAAGCCCGCTTCCACAAAAAAAGCAGATTTCACATGCCAGCTATCAGCGCACCAAATGCAGGAACTGCAAATGCCGCTCGTACTGATCGAGGATGTCGTTGATGATCTGCTCCTTGGTGTAACCCACCAAGTCATAGTCCTGGCTGCCCTCGGCCAAGTGCACTTCCGCCCGGTAGTAGCGGCGGTTGTTGAGCTCCTTGGAACCCATGCCGCCACGGGCAAACGACGGCGTGAAGTAGCCGCGCATCTGCACCTGGTAGATGAACGGATGTTCCTCGCCGTGGCCGATTTCCAGGCTGACGCTGTCGTTGGCCGGATCGGGCTGCGTCGTCACATTCAAGCCTTTCTCGACAAACACCGCCGTCACTTCTTCAATCGCCGGGCGCACCGTCGATTCAAGGAAACGGTATACCTCATCCCGCGACGGGAAGTGCACCGCCTGGCTCAAGCGCTGGCGCCAACCGCCACGGCCCCTGCGCGACGCCGAGACCGGCGCCAGCGAATGCAGCTGCGCAATCTGCTTCTGGGATTCGAGGTAGAACGCCTTGTGCAGCCCCCACATCATCAACAGCAGGATCAGCGAGAACGGCAACGAGGTCAGCACCACTGCGGACTTCAGCGAGTCGATGCTGCCGGCAAACAGCAGCGCGCTGGTGACCAGCCCGGTCATCACGCCCCAGAACACCCGCAGCCATTTCGGCCCGTCTTCGTCGGCATTGCCGCCCTTGGACGACAGCGTGGACAGCACCACGGTGCCGGAGTCGGCCGAGGTGACGAAGAACACGAAGCTGATAAACACCGTGACCGCGATCACGGTCTTGCTCCACGGGTAGGTTTCCAGCAGCAGGTAGAGGCTCATCGACGGGTTGTCGATGGCCGACTGACCGAGCGCCGCCATGCCGTGGTTGAGCACCTGGTCGATGGCGCTGTTGCCGAAAATCGACATCCACGCCAGGGTGAAACCCAGCGGGATCAGCAGCACGCCAAACACGAATTCGCGGATGGTACGGCCACGGGAAATACGCGCGATAAACAGGCCCACGAACGGCGACCATGCGATCCACCAGGCCCAGTAGAACACCGTCCAACCGCCCAGCCAGTCGCTGGGCTTGTCGTAGGCGTACACGTCGAAACTCTTGGTCGGCAAGGCGCCCAGGTAGTCGCCGAGGTTCTGGATCAGGGTGTTGAGCAAATGCTGGGTAGGCCCGGCAAACAACACAAACAGCAGCAGCGCGCAGGCCAGCAGCATGTTGATGTCGGACATGACCCGCACGCCCTTGTCGACGCCGGCCACCGCGACAATGATCGCCGCGCCCATCATCAACGTAATCAGGCCGACCTGGATCCACTGCGTATGGGCAATGCCAAACAAGTAGTCCAGGCCCGAGTTGAGGTGCAGCACCCCAAAGCCCATGTCGGCGCCCAGGCCGAACACCGTGGCGATGATGCCGAAGCCATCCACCGCGTAACCGATGGGGCCGTTGATGCGCTTGCCGATCAGCGGGTACAGCGCCGAACGCAACGCCAGCGGCAGGTTATGCCGGTAGGCGAAATACGCCAGGGCCATGCCGACAAAGGCGAACACGCCCCAGCCGTGCAGGCCCCAGTGCAGGAACAGGATCTGCATGGCCTGGCGCGCGGCGTCGGCGTTCATCGGCGCGCCTTGGGGCGGTTGCACCAGGTGCGTCAGCGGCTCGGACACGCAGAAGAAAAACAGCGTGATGCTGATCCCGGCGGCGAACAGCATGCCGGCCCAGGACAGGTAACTGAATTCGGGCTCGTCGTGGTCGGCACCGAGTTTTATCTTGCCGTAGCCCGATAACGCGGTGACCACCACGAAGACCAGATACAGGGTCATCGCCAACATGTAGTACCAGCCGACCGTGTTGGCCGCCCAGTTTTGCGCGGCCAGCAGCCAGGCACCGGCCTGTTGTGGGATCGCGATGACAATCAAGCCGAACAGCAGGATGAAGGTGGCGGCGAAGTAGAAGACCGGCGCATTCATGCGCACCAGGCCGCTGGGTGGGGTGGACGATGCACTCATGAACGATGCACCCCGAAGGTGAGGGATGTGGCTGTAAAAAACGGACTCAGCAAAGGTAAGCCTCCTGTTGTGAGCGGGCAGCGAACCACCGGGTTTAACTTGAACGAGCATTCAAGTTAAACATGGATAGGCGGTTCGGGACTAATCCCAGGGCTGAGCGGTAGACAATTCCAACACTAGCTCAAGGATGGGTATGACGGTTGGCGCTGGCAAAACGTTCAGTACAGACTTTTCGGATTGTTCGTACAACGCCGCGCTATATGTGCGGTTTTTCGATGGCCGGGCTCAACACAATCGCAGGACCCAGGCTCCTTCTAAAGGTCATCGCGCCATGTCTGAAACACCCCTTCATTTCGACTTCATCCAGCAACGGCTGCCTCACTGGTTACCCGGTACCTCGCCACAACGCCTCAAGGCGTTGGCGCAGCACGCCCCCGATATCGCCGAGCTGCATCGCTACGCGCCCGCCACCGCCCGGCGCCGGGCGTTCAAACAGGCACTCGGCAACCATTGGGCCAGCCAGAATGCGCTGGACACGCCGCTCGCCACGCTCAACGACCTCCGGGCATTCGCCGAGCCGTTGCTGAAGAACGCCCTGCGCGATTACGGCAACATCGATGTACTGCGCACCTCGATCCGCCTGTATGCCCCCGCCAAGTTGGCTTGGTGGGCATTCAATGTGCAGCCCGGCGTCACCACCCGCACGACCACCCTGCTGGAAGCCGCCCTGCATAATTTTTCCGCCGCTGAAACATTCGCCGACTACGCGTTCCTGGCGCCGCCGGATGCGCGAGGACAGCGCGAGATACTGTCCTTCGTCCACGCGGTAACCGGCCAACCGTTGACCGCCGAAACCTTCAAGACCCTGTGCCGCAATCTGGACATCGGTGCGCGTTACCAACAACACCTGCGGGCCGTACTCGGCATCGACAACGCCGCGGTCGCCGTCGCCCTGCGATACGCCCTCATCGCCAACCTGAAGGCCGGCCTGAACAGCGCCGCACAGATGGCCCTGGCCAGAAAGGATATCGCCGAAGACAGTCACGCCCTCATCCACACCCTGCTGCAAAGGGAAGGCCCGCTGCAATGGGCCGGGCAACCCGTAGACCTCTACACCCTGGACCTGCTGGGCACACGGTTGACCGGTATCCTGGTCATTGCCCCGATTACGCTGGACGCAACCACCAACCGGATACTGGTGTACATCCCCGAAGACCCGCACCACCCGTTGAAGGAATACCCGTCCGCGCATGCATTCATCAACGAACTGACCGGCCAATTGCGTGACCGCACGCCGCCAACGGGCGCGACACGCCCCAGCTACCAACAGTTCTTCAGCCAGTTCGTGGCCCACAACGCGCGTGGCCGTTTCTTCTACCAGCTCAACGCGCTGCTCTCTACCGTGCGCTGGCATGCCAGGGGCCCCGGGGACAGCCGCCCCAACTGGCGCCCAGACCCCGTGGAGGCACCCAACCTGCAATTTCGTACCCAGGCCATGCGCGACGACACGCAAAACCGTATCAACGACCCCAACCAGAACAACCTCTGGCACTACCTTTACCGGGCCAAGCTCAACCAGCTGCTCAATGACGCCCAGGAAATCGCCATCGCCACCGACTACGCCGACCGCATGGCGCGCTGGGCCTGGTGGGACAACCTGGAAAAAATGCTCACGGACATTTTCAACGCCGCGCTGCTGGTGGCCACGCCCTTTGTCCCCGTGCTGGGGGAGTTGATGCTGGCCTACAGCGCCTACCAGATGCTCGACGATGTGTTCGAAGGCATCGTCGACTGGGCCGAAGGTTTGCAACGCGAAGCTTGGGAGCACGTGCTGTCGGTCGCCGACAATGTGTTGCAACTCGCCCTGTTCCACGCCGGCGGCGGTATCGGCGAGATCGCCAAGGTGAAATTGTCACCGTTTGTCGAACAGCTGAAACCGGTGCAGACCCGCCTCGGCGAGGCCCGCTTGTGGAACCCTGACCTGACGCCTTACCAACAGATCCATCTGCGCCTGCCCAGCAAGCATGTGGCGCAGGAAAACGGCCTGCACCACCACCAGGGCAAGCAGATCGCCAAGCTCGAAAACCAGCGCTATGAAGTCCGCCACGACCCGGCCACCCAAGCGTTCCATCTCGCCCACCCCAAGCGTGCCAACGCCTATCGGCCAACCGTGGCGCTCAACGGCAGCGGCGCGTGTGTGATTGAAGGCGAACAACCGCGAACCTGGAACAACACCCGCCTGCTACGGCGCCTGGGGCCGCAGACACACGGCCTGACGGCCGGCGAACTGGAACAGGTACGGCTAATCAGCGGTGTGGACTTCGGCACATTGCGCCACATGTACCTCAACAACGAACCGACCCCGCCCTTGCTGGCCGACACACTCAAGCGCTTCAACAGCGACAAGCAGATCAGCAACACGGTGGACACGCTGCGTGCTGGCCAACCGTTGGACCCGGCAGCCGATTGGTTCGAGCAAATGATTACCGAACTGGCCGGCTGGCCCCGCGACAAGGCCCTGCTGGTGTATCCGCGCAGCGATTTGAGCGGCGAGCCCCGTCGCTACGGCAACGCCACGGCACACGGCGCGGATACGTTGAGCCTGAGCATCCATGAGGTGATGTCGGGCCGGCTGGCGGAAAAAGTCGTGGCGTTCCTGGATGAACAACAACTGGCCCGGCTGCTGGGCAAGCAACTGCCTGAAGAGGCGCGCGTGCAGGCACTGCGTGAACACCTGGCGGCGTATGTGGAACAACAAAGCGACACCCTCGCGCACAACGTCTACGCACGACAAGAGAGCAACAACGACCCCAATATCCAGTTGCTGCGCAACCACTACCCCGACTTGCCCCTGAGCCTCGCCCAGCACCTGGTGCGCCATACCCGGCGCCGTCACCTGCGCGTGATGAACGCAGAACAACGCCTGCCGCTGGACGTAAAGAACCAGGCCCGCGAGCTGGATTTCGAAGCCGCCAGCTCACGCATGTTCGAGCAGATTTTTTACGCCAAGACGCCGTCGGCGCACACCGAAAACCTGGCCCTCAATACCCTCAGGATCTACTCCGACAGCCTGGCAAACCTGCGCATCCAGGTACGCGAACGCACCTACTGGGGCGAGCTGCGCACCCAGGTCGGCGCCGAGGACGCCGCGCACGTGCGCATCCTGGTGCGCAACCGCAAAGGCCTGTACCGGGTGTTCGCCCCCCAGGGAGACCTGATCCATGGCGCCACGGACTTCTACAGCGCCCTGTTCCAGGCATTGCCCGCCGAAAAACCGTTCGCCGACGGCGACAAGCTGCGCGCCTGGCTGAGCGAAAAAACCGCCGCCCCCGCCGCGCGCCGCTTGACCCTGAGCGGGCCGCCGATTCCCGCGCGCGCGCCAACCGAGACACTGACGCTGCTGGGCGGCGGCAACAGCAGCAGCCTGCGCGGGGTCGAGGTCACGCCCGTGACATTGCGTGGACGCATCAAGCATTGGCTGCCGCAAATGTCCGCGCAAGGCGTGAAGCACTTTGCACTCCGTGCCGAAACGCCAGAAGGGTTGGCTCAGTTGGAGCAGGTAGAGCGAGAAGGCAAAACGCTTGAGCGCGCGCTGGACGCTTATGTGAACGCGCCCACCCCGTGGCCTGCACACAGTCGCCTGGAAGCCGTCACACAAAACGTCAGGCGCCGGCTGGCGCGCAAACTCAAAGCCGCCTGGCGTGACAGCTACACCAAACTGCACGACAAGTATGGCCCTACCGACAAAAACGTCATCCTGGACCTGAGTGAAGTGGAGTGGTCCCACGAACTGCCCACCCTGCCCATCGACATGACGCACGTCACCCACCTGTACATGAACGACTGCGCCTTCACCTCGCAGCACAACGCGTTCCTTCAACGCTTTCCCAACCTGAAGGAGCTCGACCTCTCCGATAACCATCTGGACGCACTGCCCGAGCCGATTGCCACGATGCGCCAGCTCCGGGCGATCAATCTGAGCGGCAATCAGATTGTCCTGGATGACACCGCCGTGGACCGTCTGCGGCAACTGTCGCGGCTGCGCCTGATCTACCTGGCAGACAACCCGCTGGGCCGAGCGCCAGACATCAGCAGGATGCCCGAGCTGGACGAAATCGACCTGTCCCGCACCGGGATCAACGAATGGCCGGTCGGGCTGTTTGCGCAGGAGCGCGGCGTGCTGTTTCACCTGCACCTGACAGGCAACCCCATCAGCACGATTCCAGACGTCGCGCTGCGCTCCGACGAGGCCTTCATTCTGGTGTACACACGACTGGATCGCGCCACCTTGAGCGCACAGGCCCGCGACCTTTGGGATGAACATAAAATCGCGTTCGGCATGGACCCGTATCGCACCTACCCGCCCAAGGGCGAATCCGACTTCTGGGTGGCCGACCTGGACGATGACCACCGCAAGCGCTTCGTGACCTTATGGGATGAACTGGAAGAGGAGCACGGCTCACAGGGCTTTTTCGAAGTCATCAAGAAACTCGAGCCCCCGGAATTCTTCGAAGACCCGGCCGATGAACTGCGCTATGAACGCAACCGCCAGATCTTGACCTCCCAGGTGCGCTACATGCTGTCGAGCATGCACAACGACGCACCCTTGCGTCAGCTGTTGTTCCGGCTGTCCAGTTTCCCTGGCCTGTGCCCCGATGCCGGCAGCCAGATCTTCACCGAAATGGGCATCCAGGTCACGGCTCACCAGGCGCAGCTCTACAGCCGCACACCGGCCGAGCGCGAGGACCAGCTCGTTCAGCTCGCCAGGGGCGCCGCGCACCTCAAACTGCTGAACGATGTGGTGCGCGCCGACATCGCCGACCGCCTCAAGCCTATCGACCAGGGCGGCCGGGGCTTGCGGCTGACCAGCCACGTCGTCAATGGCCAACCCGGCAGTGTGGACGAAGTGGGCGTCTACCTGGCTTACCAGACGCGGCTATCGAACCGCCTCGCACTGCCGTGGGTCAGCGACAACATGGTCTATCGCGACACCGCCAATGTGCCGAAAGCCGCCATTGCCCAGGCCTACACGGCGGTAAAAACCTTGAGCGAAGGCGACGGCCTGGTCAACCAGATGCTGCTGGAGCCGTACTGGGAAGCTTTCCTCAAGGAACGCTACGCCCAGGACTACCAGGCCAATGAGGACAGCAACGATCAACAGTTCCTGCTGCTCGACCAACTGCACAGCGAGCAGCAAGCCTATGCCCAGGCGTCTGACCCAACGCAGAAAGCGCAACAGCTTGCGTCCCTCAAAAGCCTGGTGGAACAGTTGCAGATCGAGGATCGCGTGGCGCCAGACCAGGTCATGTCCGAAGCGTTGTACGACCAGATCTACAATGACCTGGCCGAACGCCGCAAGGAATGGCTGCGCGAACAGACCCGTCTTTCACTCGCCCGACTTGAGGCCTGAGCCCCTCACTTTTGCGCGCCGTCGTCATGTTGCAGGTTGGCCTGGGTGATGTTCGCCCCGGCCGGCACGCTGCGCGTCAGCCACACGTTGCCGCCGATGGTCGAACCCTGGCCGATGGTGATGCGGCCGAGGATCGTCGCCCCGGCGTAGATCACCACGTCATCCTCGACAATCGGGTGGCGTGGATGGCCTTTTTGCAACTGCCCGTCTTCATCCGCCGGGAAGCGTTTGGCGCCCAGGGTCACGGCCTGGTAGATGCGCACGCGCTCGCCGATGATCGCGGTTTCGCCAATCACCACGCCGGTGCCGTGGTCGATAAAGAAACTCGGGCCGATCTGCGCACCGGGATGGATATCGATGCCGGTGGCCGAGTGGGCGATCTCCGCACTGATGCGTGCCAACAGCGGCAACCCGGCGCGGTACAGGTGATGCGCCAGGCGATGGTGAATCACCGCGAGGATGCCGGGGTAGCACAGCAGCACTTCGTCCACGCTGCGCGCGGCCGGGTCACCGTGGTAGGCGGCCAGCACGTCGGTGTCCAACAGGCTGCGCAGGGACGGCAAGGCCAGGGCAAAGTCCTGGATCAGGCGGATGGCGTGGGCGTCGACCGCACTGTCATCCTGGCCGCTCTGGCGGGCGGCGTAGCGCAGTTCCAGGCGGGCCTGGGCCAGCAGGGCATTGAGCGCAACATCGAGGGTATGGCCGACGTAGAAGTCTTCACTTTCCTCGCGCAAATCCACCGGCCCCAGGCGCATGGGGAACAATGCACCGCACAGCGACTCAAGGATCTGCGCCACCGCTTCGCGCGACGGCAACTCGCGCCCGCCATGCTCGCCGCTCAGGCGGCCATTGCGCGTTCGCCACTGGTCCCGGGCGCCGCGCAACTGGCTGACGATGGTCTGTAGTTGCCAATGGCTGGAACGCTCACTCACGGTATTCACTCCTGACGTAATGGCCATCACTTTACGGTATGCAGGCGGGCCGCCCTTAAGAACCAATGGTGTGATGCTAAGAACCATCGGGCATAAGCAGATTGGCGGTTGCCCGATGAAAAGTGCCTGCCTATAGTCGCCCCATCACTTAGCCACCGTGCGTAGCCATGATTAAACAACAGCTCGACCGCTTTAACCGTCTGGAACTGCTGGGGGGCGCCACCGCCCTGGAAAAACTTGAACGGCTATCGGCCTGGCTGGGCCGGGACATCTACGTCAAGCGCGACGACACCACGCCCCTGGCGATGGGCGGCAACAAGCTGCGCAAACTCGAATACCTGGCCGCCGATGCAATCGCCCAAGGCGCCGACACCCTGGTGACCGCCGGCGCGATCCAGTCCAACCACGTGCGCCAGACCGCCGCGCTGGCCGCCAAGCTTGGCCTGGGCTGCGTTGCCCTGCTGGAAAACCCCACCGGCACCGAAGACCCCAACTACCTGGGCAACGGCAACCGCCTGCTGCTGGACTTGTTCGACGCCAAGGTCGAACTGGTCGAGAACCTCGACAACGCCGACGACCAACTCCACGCCCTCGCCGAACGCCTGCGCAGCAACGGCAAGAAGCCCTACCTGGTGCCCATCGGCGGCTCCAACGCCCTCGGCGCCCTCGGTTACGTGCGGGCCGGCCTGGAGCTGGCCGCGCAGATCGAAGACAGCGGGATTGAATTTGCCGCCGTGGTCCTCGCTTCCGGCAGCGCCGGCACCCACAGCGGCCTGGCGCTGGCGTTGAGCGAAGTGCTGCCGGATTTGCCGGTGATTGGCGTCACCGTGTCGCGCACCGACGAAGCCCAGCGCCCGAAAGTCGAAGGCTTGGCCGAACGCACTGCCGAGTTGCTCGGTGTGGCGATTCCCGAGGCGTTCAAGGTGATCCTCTGGGACGAGTACTTCGGCCCGCGTTACGGCGAGCCGAATGCCGGCACCCTGGCGGCGATCAAGCTGCTGGCCAGCCAGGAAGGCCTGCTGCTGGACCCGGTCTACACTGGCAAGGCCATGGCCGGTTTGCTGGACGGCATCGGCCGCCAGCGGTTTGAGGATGGGCCGATTATTTTCCTGCATACCGGTGGGGCGCCGGCGTTGTTTGCCTATGGCGCCGCCTTCAACTGAAGGAACAGTGATCAAAATGTGGGAGAGGGCTTGTGTGGGAGCGGGCTTGCTCGCGAAGACGGAGTGTCAGTCACCAGATGTATTG
>NZ_JANLGL010000084.1:0-24078 GCF_024655625.1 Pseudomonas sp. 18.1.10 | reverse complement strand
ACAGGGATCAGCCAAGTATCTGTTGGCTGACAGTCCGCTTTCGCGAGCAAGCCCGCTCCCACATTTGCTTTATGTGATCCTTAAATTTCATGAAACCTGAAATTATTTTTGGTGGGTTTGTAACAGATCCAACCCTCCTGTCTCTAGTGGTACAAGCAGGCACCCAAGCCCGCCAACTCAACCCGCTGCTGGAGATTCACCATGACCACCAAACTGTCCGCCGCCACCCTCGTCCTGGCCCTCGGTTCCGCCCTGAGCCTGTCCGCCCTGACCTCCACCGCCCACGCGGCCGACGACATGCAGAAATGCTTCGGCGTCGCTGAAGCCGGCAAGAACGATTGCGCCGCAGGCGCTGGCACATCCTGCGCCGGCACGTCGAAAACCAAAGACCAGGCCAACGCCTGGAAACTGGTCCCGGCCGGCACCTGCACCCAAACCCCAAGCGCCACCTCGCCCACCGGTTTCGGCCAGGAAGCCGCCTTCACCGCCAAGTCCTGAAACCTGCACAGCCTGAGTACTGATGATGACCCTTTCATCCTTGCCAGCCGTCTCCCAGGCTCAGGCGCCCGGCCTCCCGCGCCGGGCCGGGCTGGGGCTCAAGCATGAGCACTTCAGCGAAGTGCTTGAGACCGCCCCCGACATCGGCTTTTTTGAAGTGCACGCCGAAAACTACATGGTCGCCGGCGGGCCGTTTCACCACTACCTGGGATTGATCCGCGAGCAGTACCCGCTGTCATTGCACGGCGTGGGCCTGTCCATCGGCGGCGAAGGCCCGCTGGACCGTGAACACCTGGCACGGCTGGCTGCGCTGATCGAGCGCTATCAACCCCACTCCTTTTCCGAACACCTGGCCTGGTCAAGCCACGGCCCAGTGTTTCTCAATGACCTGCTGCCCCTCGCCTACGATGCCGCCACCCTCAAGCGCGTCTGCGAACACGTGGATCTAGTGCAAAGCACGCTCAAGCGGCCCATGCTGCTGGAAAACCCCTCAACCTACCTGCAATTCCAGCGCTCGACCCTGGACGAGACGGACTTCATCAGCGAAGTCATCCGCCGCACCGGCTGTGGCTTGCTGCTGGACGTCAACAACGTCTATGTGTCGTGTATCAATCATCAACGCGAGCCACAGGCCTACATCGACGCACTGCCGTTGCACGCTGTCGGCGAGATTCATCTGGCCGGGTTTGCCGAAGACACTGACAACCTTGGCGACCGCTTGCTGATCGACGATCACGGTGCGCCCATCGATAACGCCGTGTGGCGCCTGTACGAAACCCTACTGGCACGCACCGGCCCGGTGGCCACGCTGATCGAACGGGATAACCAGGTGCCGGCCTTCAGCGTGCTTCACGCTGAGGCCCAACAGGCCGACTGGCATTTGTCGCAGGTGCTTTCATGAGTCGCTACGACAGATTTACCCACGCCCTGCTGGCACCTGAACTGCCCTGCCCCGAGGGCCTGTTCAGTAGCAACGGTGCCGACCCGGCCAGCCGGTTTGCGGTGTACCGCAACAACGTACACAGCGCATTGATCCATGCGCTGGCGACGGCGCACCCGGTGACCGTGCAACTGGTGGGCGACGCATTCTTTCGCGCCATGGCCGGCCTCTACGTACAGGCCTGTCCGCCAACCAGCCCGCTGATGAGTGAATACGGCGACTCATTTGCCGAGTTCATCCGCGGCTTCGAACCCGCTGCCAGCGTGCCGTACCTGGCCGATGTCGCACAGCTTGAACGCCTGCGCGTGCAGGCTTATCACGCGGCGGATACGCCGGGCCTGGATCAGCACGCCGTCGTCTGGCACCTGCAAAACCAGGCCGACCTGGGCACGTTGCGCCTGCAACTGCACCCGTCCCTCGCCACGCTGAACAGCGCGTACGCCGTCGTTGCCGTGTGGGCCGCACACCAGACCGAAGGTGCCATCGCCACCTTGAACCCCTGGCCCCCACAGAGTGCGCTGGTGTTGCGCCACGGCCTGGGCGTCAAGGTGTTCGCCATCGACCGCGGCACCGTGGCGTTTATCAACAGCCTGAACCACCGCTCAACACTGCAACAGGCAGTCGCTCATGCCCTTGAGGCGTCGACCGAGTTCGACCTGCACAAATGCCTGTCACTGCTGGTCAGTCACGCGGCCATCACCCATCTGCACCTGGAACAAAAGGTATCGCCATGAACACTGCCCCCACCTGCCTGATAAATCGGGCAATCGCGCTTTTAGAGAAAATCCCCTACAGCCTGATCGCGTTTCTCGCACGCTTCTCCATCGCAGCGGTGTTCTGGAAGTCGGGGCAAACCAAGGTCGAAGGTTTTGCCGTTGACCTGATCGGCGGCACCTTCCAACTGGGCGAACCGCGCCTCGCGGCCTCGACACTGCCGTTGTTTCGCAGTGAATATCACGTGCCGTTGTTGTCGCCGGAGGTGGCCGCGCACCTGGCGGCGTTTGCCGAGCACTTCTTCCCGGTGCTGATCCTGGTGGGCTTTGCCACGCGTTTTTCGGCCCTGGCGCTGGTTGGCATGACCCTGGTCATTCAGTTGTTCGTCTACCCGGATGCCTACCCGACCCACGGCACCTGGCTGGCCGTGCTGTTGCTGCTGGTGGCCAAGGGCCCGGGGCGCCTGTCCATCGACCACCTGATTGCCCGGCGCTACGGTTAAAGCCGGTCCAGGGCCTCGCCGCTGCGCTTGAACCAGTCCACCAGGTAATCGGCCAGTACTTGAGTGCGCCGTGGCAGGCCGCCTTGATAAGGATGGACCAGGTACATCGGCATACTCCGCGTCTGATAATCCCGCAGGAGCCAGCGCAAACGCCCGTCAGCCAATTCCGCCGGTAATACGTAGGATGGCAGGCGCGCAATACCGGCCCCCACCAAGGCGGCTTTCTTCAGCAGGTTGTAGTGGTTGGACGCGAAGGTACCGCTGACCCGCACCCGCAACAATTCATGTTGCTGGTGGTACAGCCACTCTTCGCGGCCGCTGTAGTGGCTGTTGAGCAGGCAGGTATGGGCAGCCAAGTCCGCCGGCGTCTGCGGTTCGCCGTGCTGTTCCAGGTAGGCGGGGCTGGCGCAGGTCATTTCATGCCAGGCCAGCAGCGGCTTGGCGACCAGGCGCTCGTTTTCAATCGCGCCCGAGCGCACCCCCAGGTCAAAGCCATCCCGAGCCAGGTCGCGGTAGCTGTTGTTCAGCTCCAACTCGATCTGCACCTGCGGGTATTGCTTGGAAAACTCCAGCAACAAGCCATCAAAGAAGGTTTCGCCCAGCGAAACAGGAACCGTCATACGCACCGGCCCGGCCAAATCGTCTTTCAGCCGAGCCAATGCCTGACGGGCGCGATCCACCTGCACCACCAGCGCCTGGGCCTGGGGCAACAACGCCGCGCCGGCAGCCGTGAGGCTCAGCTTGCGCGTGGTGCGATGCAGCAAGACCACGGAAAACTGCGCTTCCAACTGGCTGATGCGCTTGGACAACTGCCCCTTGCTGCAACCCAATTGCTCGGCCGCCACGGTGAAACTGCCGGCTTCGATCAGGACGGCAAAGGCCGCCAGGTCATCCATCTCGCTCATGGATTGTTTCCAATAGAAAACCAAAGGTTGCCTATTAGCACGTTTATCCATTGAAAAAGCCACTCTAGACTGAAACCTCACTTACCCCTGGAGGAACAGCCCCATGAAAATCCTATTGATTGGTGCCAGCGGCACCGTAGGCTCGGCGGTCAAGGCAGAACTGGCACAGCGCCACGAGGTCATCAGCATCGGCCGCAGCAGCGGTG
Source organism: Pseudomonas sp. 18.1.10 (assembly GCF_024655625.1). Lineage (NCBI taxonomy): Bacteria > Pseudomonadati > Pseudomonadota > Gammaproteobacteria > Pseudomonadales > Pseudomonadaceae > Pseudomonas > Pseudomonas sp. 18.1.10. Next base: position 20,313 of record NZ_JANLGL010000084.1, on the reverse strand, counting down.
ACTTCCAGGTCGATATCAGCGACAGCACCTCGATCCGCAAACTGTTTGAACAGACCGGCAAGTTCGACGCCCTGGTGTGCGCGGCGGGTAGCGTGAACTTCGTCCCCCTGGGTGACATGAGCGAAGCCGATTTTGACCTGGGCCTGCGCGACAAGTTGATGGGCCAGGTCAACCTGCTACTGATCGGCCGCGAGTACGCCAACGACGGCGCCTCGTTCACGTTTACCAGCGGCATTCTCAACCGTGACCCGATCCGCACCGGTGCCTCGGCGGCGCTGGTCAATGGCGCGCTGGATGCGTTCGTCAAGGCGGCGGCGATCGAGTTGCCGCGCGGCTTGCGTATCAACGCCGTCAGCCCGACGGTGCTGGTGGAAGCCATGGGCAGCTACGCGCCGTACTTTCGCGGGTTCAAACCCGTTGCCGGGGCCGATGTCGGATTGGCCTACGCCAAAAGCGTCGAAGGCTTGCAGACCGGGCAAACCTTTATCGTCGGCTGAAAAAACCTCACCTCAGCAACGAAGGCAGCAAATCCGGCAACATGGTTTTCGGGATCGAAAAACGCAGGCTCCCCGAAACGATCGGAGTGTGCACGGTTGCTGTGGTGAGCAGCCGGCCATTGAGGTATAGCGCCAGCGGCTTGCCAATCGCCTGCGTGGAAACTGCCGCCGTGCGGGCCTTGGCTTCAGGGCTGAGGGTCACATTGACATCGACAGACTGAGGATTTGGGTTGTGGGCCGTTTTCAACGCCAGGCTCATCTCCACAAAATCAGTCTGCGCGTTGTAAAAAAGCTTCGCCGGCGGTTCGGCCCATGCAACGAGTGGGGCCAATAGCGCGGCCAAGAAGGCAATCAGCACGCTCATCGATGATGCTCCAGTGAAAAAGGCCAGCATTGCATACGCGCCAAAGCCGACGTATAGGAAAAACCCTCGCCGCCCCTCTGCACATCACCTGTTCGAATTCCTGGCTTGTGATGCAACGCCAGCCTGCGTAACGTGGCGGCACTTGTCTGGAGACCCTCTATGCGTGCCGTTCGTACCCTTGCCCTGCTTGCCATGCTCCCCCTGTTCGCCGCCTGCCAGATGTTCGAGAGCGAGCCGGCCAAACCGTCAACTGCCGGCCTGACCCGCATGCAGGGCGAACTCACGGCGGTCAATGGCAAGCTGCTGTTCCAGCCGTGCAACGACCAACGCAACTACGTGGTCAACGACACCGGCGGCACCAGCATCCTGCAGGAAGCCGCGTCCCTGGCCGGCCAGCAAGGCGCGCTGTTCGCCGACCTGCGCGGCAAGTTCTCGGGTGTCGCCAGCGGCACCCAGGGCAGCGTGGACCTGCAGCAGCTCTACCGCGTGGAGCGCTCGACCTCGGCCTGCAACGACCCGGACTTCAAGCGCATGATCCTGCGCGCCAACGGGCACAAGCCGGCCTGGGCGATGAACGTCACGGCCAAGGGCATGGTGCTGGAACGTGAAGGCCAGCCGCCACTGGCGGTGCCGTATGTGGAAGAGCAAATCGGCGACGGCCGCTTCAACCTGATGACCGAGGCCAACAACCAGAAGGTCGAACTGTGGGTCGCGCCGCAACGTTGCATCGATAGCGTCAGCGGCAGCCTGCAACACATGACCGCCGAATTGCGGATCAACGGTCAAGTCCAGCGTGGCTGTGCGGCTTTCGGCGGTTCACGGGACGATTGATTGCCCCCTGCGCTGTTTTAGCATGACGGGAAACCACGGTTGGGGCTTATAATCGCCGGTTTGCAAAACCGCCGGCCTTACGAACGCCGCACACCGGATCCTGTCATGCTACGAATCACCGAACTCAAGCTGCCCATCGACCATCCCGAAGAAGACCTGCGGCCTGCCATCGTGCAGCGCCTGGGCGTCGCCAGTGATGACCTGCTCGATTTCACCCTGTTCAAGCGCAGCTACGACGCCCGCAAGAAATCGTCGGAGCTGTGCTTCATCTACACCATCGACTTGAACGTGAAGGGTGAAGCCGCCCTGCTGCTCAAGTTCGCCGATGACCGCAACGTCAACCCGGCGCCGGATGTCAGCTACAAGGTGGTCGGCCAGGCGCCACAAGACCTGAGCGAACGCCCGATCGTCGTGGGCTTTGGCCCGTGCGGGATCTTCGCCGGGCTGCTGCTGGCACAGATGGGCTTCAAGCCGATCATCCTTGAACGCGGCAAGGAAGTGCGCCAGCGCACTAAGGACACCTGGGGCCTGTGGCGCAAAAGCGTGCTCAACCCCGAGTCCAACGTGCAGTTCGGTGAAGGCGGCGCCGGGACGTTTTCCGACGGCAAGCTGTACAGCCAGATCAAGGACCCGAAATTCCACGGGCGCAAAGTCCTGCACGAGTTCGTCAAGGCCGGCGCGCCGGAAGAGATCCTGTACGTCAGCAAACCGCACATCGGTACCTTCCGCCTGACCGGCGTGGTGGAAAACATGCGCGAACAGATCATCGCCCTCGGCGGTGAAGTGCGTTTCGAGCAACGCGTCACTGACGTGCTGATTGAAGACGGCCAGTTGCATGGCGTAGTGGTCGACGGCGGCGAGCAGATCCTCTCCAAGCACGTGATCCTGGCCCTCGGCCACAGCGCCCGCGACACCTTCCGCATGCTCCACGGCCGCGGCGTGTACATGGAAGCCAAGCCGTTCTCGGTGGGTTTCCGTATCGAACACCCGCAGTCGCTGATCGACGCGGCGCGCCTGGGTAAATACGCCGGCCATCCAAAACTCGGCGCTGCAGACTACAAACTGGTGCACCACGCCAAGAACGGCCGCTCGGTCTACAGCTTCTGCATGTGCCCAGGCGGCACGGTCGTCGCAGCGACCTCCGAACCGGGCCGCGTCGTGACCAACGGCATGAGCCAATACTCGCGTAACGAGCGCAATGCCAACTCCGGCATCGTGGTCGGCATCACGCCAGAGGTGGACTATCCGGGTGGCCCGCTGGCGGGTATCGAATTGCAGGAGCGCCTGGAATCCCACGCCTACATCCTCGGCGGCAGCAACTACGAGGCACCGGCGCAGTTGGTAGGCGACTTCATTGCTGGCAAGCCGTCCACCGCCACTGGCAGTGTTGAACCGTCCTACAAGCCGGGTGTGTCCTGGGGCGATCTGGCCCTCGCGCTGCCGGACTTCGCCATTGAGGCGATCCGCGAAGCGCTGCCGGCGTTCGAGAAACAGATCAAGGGCTACTCGCTGCACGATGCCGTGTTGACCGGTATCGAGACGCGCACTTCATCGCCACTGCGGATTACCCGCAATGAAGCGATGCAGAGCTTGAACGTGAAAGGCCTGTTCCCGGCCGGTGAAGGCGCGGGTTACGCCGGTGGGATTCTGTCGGCGGGTGTGGACGGGATTCGGATTGCCGAGGCGTTGGCGCGGGATATGTTGGGCATCGAAGCCTGACATTTACCCTACGGCTTCCACACACCCACTGTGGAAGCTGGCTTGTGTGGGAGCTCGCTTGTCGGGCCGCCGCATCGCTGCGATAGCGGTCTGTCAGTTACAAGTGTGTTGTCTGATCCGCCGCTTTCGCGGGCAAGCCCGCTCCCACACTAACCACTTCTAACACTGGTTTTGGTGCAGCGTCAGATATTGGCGCGCAGGACGCTAGCCGGCAGCGGCTCGCCCCGCTCAACACTCGCCGCTACAACCGCAATCAAGCCAGCCAGTTCAAAGCCCTGCGCCTCAAGCCACGCCGGATCATAGTAGGTGGTGGCATACCGCTCACCCCCATCACACAAGATCGCCACGATCGACCCCGACTCCCCCGCCGCCTTCATCTGCTGCGCAGCCATCAACGCGCCAATCAAGTTAGTCCCACTGGACCCGCCGACCCGCCGCCCCAACCGTTCAGCCAGGTAATGCATGGCCGCCAACGACAACGCGTCCGGCACTTTGACCATGGCATCAATCACCTTGGGCAGGAACGACGCCTCTACCCGTGGCCGGCCAATCCCTTCGATGCGTGAGCCGCAGTCCAGGCGCAAGCTCGCGTCGCCACTCAAGTAGTAATCAAAAAACACCGAACGCTCTGCGTCGGCGCACAGCACGCGGGTGCAATGCTGGCGATAACGCACATAACGCCCCAACGTCGCGGTAGTACCGCCAGTGCCTGGGCTGGAAATCAGCCAGCTCGGCTCGGAAAAATGCTCAAAGCGCATCTGTTGGAAGATCGACTCGGCGATGTTGTTGTTCGCCCGCCAGTCCGTGGCCCGCTCCGCGTAGGTGAATTGGTCCATAAAGTGGCCGCCACTTTCCTGCGCCAAACGTTCGGATTCGGCGTAGATCTGCGTCGGATCGTTTACCAAGTGGCTCTTGCCACCGTAAAAGGCGATCTGCGCGATCTTTTCCTGGGAAGTGCTCGCCGGCATCACCGCGATAAATGGCAAGCCAAGCAGGCGGGCGAAGTAGGCTTCGGAAATCGCCGTCGAACCACTGGAGGCTTCGATCACCGGCGCCCCCGGCGTCAGCCAGCCATTGCACAGTGCATACAGGAACAACGAACGTGCCAGCCGATGTTTCAGGCTGCCGGTGGGATGGCTGGACTCATCCTTGAAGTACAACTCGATACCCGGCAAACCCGGTAACGGCAGCGGGATCAGGTGCGTGTCAGCGCTGCGCTGGAAGTCCGCTTCGATGATGCGAATGGCTTCGCGGGCCCAGGGACGATGGTCGCTCATGAGGAGTTTCTCTAAGGATTTCACCCCCAATCTTAGGAGGTTTCCTACACTCCACACAGATACAGTACCGACTCAATTGGACACACAATTGCTAGGCTTTGGCGCACCGTCATCCCGGGCCATCGCTTATAACAAATAAGAATATAACTTTTGTTTTAACAACTAACGGTACGGGTTAGGGTAACCCCCTATTGAACCTGGATTGGAGAGCATCCCTTGCCTCTGCGTAGCACTTTCACCCGTTTTTTCCAGCTGGAAGCCGCCAGCGGCTTGTTATTGATCGCCGCTGCCGCACTGGCGCTCATCATCAACAATTCGCCGTTGTCGCACCTCTACAGCGCCTTTCTCGACGTGCCGGTGGTGGCACAAATCGGTGCCCTTAAAATCGCCAAGCCCGCGCTGCTGTGGATCAACGACGGCCTGATGGCCCTGTTCTTCCTGCTGATCGGCCTGGAGGTCAAGCGCGAGCTGATCGATGGGCACCTGTCCAAGCCTTCGCAAGTGGTGCTGCCCGGCGCCGCGGCAATTGGCGGCATGGTCATCCCCGCGCTGATCTACTGGGCGATCAACAAGGATTACCCCGCCGCACTGTCCGGCTGGGCCATCCCCATGGCCACCGATATTGCCTTCGCCCTTGGCGTGCTGGCCCTGCTGGGCAAGCGCGTGCCGGTGTCGCTGAAACTGTTCCTGATGACCCTGGCGATCATTGACGACCTGGGCGCAATCATCGTGATTGCCGTGTTCTATTCCGCCGATCTCTCGGGCGCTGCTCTGGCGGGCGCGGGCGCTTGCCTGATTGCCTTGATCGCGATGAATCGCCTGGGCGTGATCAAGCTCGGGCCGTACCTGATTATCGGGTTGATCCTGTGGGTCTGCGTGCTGAAAAGCGGCGTGCATGCGACGTTGGCCGGCGTGACCTTGGCGTTCTGCATCCCGATGCGCACCAAGAACGCCGAACCTTCGCCACTGATGACCCTGGAGCACGCGCTGCACCCGTGGGTCGCCTACGGCATCCTGCCGCTGTTTGCGTTCGCCAACGCCGGCGTATCCCTGACCGGCGTCAGCCTGGAAAGCTTCACCCACCACGTGCCGATGGGCATTGCCGCCGGCCTGCTGATCGGCAAGACCGTCGGCGTGTTCGGCCTCACCTGGCTGGCCATCAAGACCGGCCTGGCCGCACTGCCCGAAGGCGCCAACTGGGGCCAGGTGTTTGGTGTGGCGATCCTGTGTGGCATCGGCTTTACCATGAGCCTGTTTGTCGGCTCCCTGGCGTTTGTGCCAGGCGCCAGCGAGTTTGCCGGGGAGGATCGGATGGGGATTCTGACCGGGTCGATTCTGGCGGCGTGTATTGGGTATGCGGTGACGGCGATGGCGAGTCGCAAGAAAGCCTGAACTGACAGCCCAAAAAACCAAAAAGCCGCCTCGGCCTAAACCGAGACGGCTCCACTTCTCAGACCTTAACGGTCATCGAAGCTGTCCCGTAGGAACTTCCAGACGTGATAAGCACGCAGGCAGTTCACTACGAGGCTCCACGTACGTCGTGCAAACTTAGACATACTCGGCCCTCCGTGAGTTGGGCCTTACCTCCAGCGCACTTACCGGAACATGTGGGCCTTTGGATGCAGGTCGATGCATCTTTGAGGCGGCCGGGTTAATGGGCTTTCCGCATGAATCCGGCACGGATTACTAGCCCGTGGCGGTCGGTCCAAAAATTCGCGCGCGTACCCGGCTCACCTGAAAGCGACAAACGCAGAACGAAGACGAGCCTAACCAAAATACCGCTTGAAGGTGTGACCAAAAGAGGTCGAATACCCATTTCTGATTAGTGTATCTATTGCAAACCTTTGCAGCGGCAATCGCCAAGAGAAAGCTTCAAAGCATACCAATGCCGGCCGTCGTTCAACCTTGCATGACACTATGCCCGACGGTAGTATCCGGCTGCAGGTCGATGCATCTTTGAAGTCTCAAGCCCAGCCACTAACTGGACTTGCAACAAAAAACCCCAACCGGTCACCCGGTTGGGGTTTTTTCGTTTCTGCGGCTAACGCTTAGCGAGTAACCCGGCTAGTCCCATCAACAGTCATGATGCGCACACGGTCGCCAATGCGGAAGATTTCATTCTCCTGCACGGCCTGCACGTAGGCGCGCATGCTGCCGTCGTCTTCGCGTACGGTGATTTCCACGCCTTGGGTGCGGGTCAGGCCTTCTTCGGTGGCCGAGCCCAGCAGGCCACCGGCGACTGCGCCGATCACTGCGGTCACGATGCTGCCACGGCCGCCGCCGATGGCGCTGCCGCCAACGCCGCCGATGACTGCGCCAGCAGCGCCGCCGATTGGGGTCTTGGTGCCTTCGATTTTCACCGGGCGCAGGGATTCGATGGTGCCCATGCGCACGCTCTGTACACGACGCGCTTCGTCACGGGAGTACGAGTCGCCGGTCAGACTCGAAGCACAGCCACCCAGCAGAAGTGACAGGGTGGTGAAGCAGGCAACTAGTAAAACGGACTTACGCATAGCATCAACTCCAAAGGACAGGTGGTCATTAGACGCTGCGGCTTGGCGCCTGTCACGGCAAGCACCGCAGAAAATAGCTTTCATTCAGCCTGAGTACAGACTGCTAGCACCACAAAACTCGACCAACGGTAGCCCAGCCTTTGTGCCAAGTGATGTCACGACTGTTTCATCATTGTAGTCGCGCAGCCGCATGCGGCCGACGTCTTTAGCATAGAGACGTCAGCGCAGCGCAGAACATTCAGGTGGGATGACGAAAGGTGGCGCTCAGGGCGCCAGGCGCTCGCGGGTCCAGTCGGCCCCTTGCAGGCGGTAGTTCAAGCGATCATGCAGGCGGCTGGCGCGGCCTTGCCAGAACTCGATGCGCTCGGGCAGCAGGCGATAACCACCCCAATGCTCGGGGCAGTCGGGCTGGGTATCGCTGAAACGCTGCTCGGTAGCCTTGAGCAAATCGTGTAGCTCTTCACGGTCACGAATGACCTGGCTCTGCGGTGAAGCCCAAGCGCCCAAGCGGCTGCCCAATGGACGGACCTGGTAATAGGCATCCGACTCCTCAGGCGACACCTTGACCACCCGCCCCTCGATCCGCACCTGGCGCTCCAGGGTCGGCCAGAAGAACGTCATGGCCGCAAACGGCCGCGCCGCGAGCTGTTCGCCCTTGGCGCTCTGATAGTTGGTGAAGAAGGTAAAGCCCTGTGCATCCAGGCCCTTGAGCAGCAGGATGCGACAGTGCGGGCGCCCCTCCTGGTCAACCGTGGCCAGGGTCATGGCGTTGGCTTCCACCGGTGGCTGCTCGGTTTTCACCGCGTCGGCAAACCACTGGTGGAACAACGCAAACGGCTCGGCCGGGGCCTGGGCCTCGCTCAAACCGTCCCGGGTGTAGTCACGGCGCATATCGGCCAGTGCCTGGGTCATGCGGCTTTATCCTTCTACTTCAACAGGTCAGTTTTTTGCCTGGTCGTTAGCCGGTGCAGCAGCCTTGGCCTTGGCCGGAGCCGCTTTCTTCGCAGCCGGCTTGGCCGGGGCTTTTTTGGCAGCTGGCTTGGCAGCGGCTTTTTTGGCGGCAGGCGCTTTTTTCGCCGGGGCTTTGGCAGCAGGAGCCGGTGCAGGAACGTCCTGCACGGCCACCATTTCAGCTACCGGCGGGGTCTTGCCCGAGTTGTACTTGCTCAGCAAGGCCAACATAGTTGTACGCTGAGTGAACATAATTTCCATGCGACGGTTCAGCGCACGGCCCTGGGTGCTGTCGTTGGCGGCACGCGGCATAAGGTCGCCCATGCCACGCAGCATCAGGCGATCCTGCTTCAAGCCGCTGAGGCTGAAGATCGAGGCGATGGACTGCGCACGCTCCTTGCTCAACGCCTGGCTCGCCGGCGCAGTGCCGGTAGCATCGACGTGGCCCAGGACCAGCACGGCAGTCTTCGGGTCGGCTTCAACGGCCTTGGCCACGCGGGTGAACGGGCCCAGGGTGACCGGCAGCAGCATCGCCGGGCGTTTCGGGTTGTAGGAGCCGTCTACCGGGGCGATCACGACGAGTACGTTGTCACGGCGCTCCAGTTGCAGGTTGCTGTCCTTGATGGCGGCGCGCAGGCGCGGCTCATAGTCGTCCAGCCAGGCTTGGGTGATTTTTGGGTCTGGCATCGGGATGTTGGTCACATCGACCTTGGCCAATGGCTTTGGCTTGCTTTCGAACGGCCACCACCAGTGGGTTTCGCTGTCGGTCTTGGCGACGGCGGGTGCCGGGGTAGCAGCCTTGAGATCGGCTTTCAGGTCGGCAGCCTTGGCGTCGGCGGCGGCCTTCGCATCTGGCTTGGCGTCGACCTTGGTCACTGCGTCCTTGGCAGCCGTCTTATCAGATCCAAATGACCACCAATGTCCGCCATCGGCATCATTTTGTGGGGTTTGTGCGCAGCCGGTAATAGTGAGGCAAAGCGCCAGTGCCAAGGACTTGTTCGATAACATGAGATATCCACAAAATGAGAAAAAATCAGGGATCTGAATGACCCGTTAAACAGACGCCGGGATAAGAATAAAGTTACAACTTTTCCGTCAGCCTCTTCTTATAGTTGCCTTTGTAACAAAAAAACGTGAAACAGCAAGGGGTTTACAGACAACCGGCCAATATTCTGACCAACTTCTGCGCACGGGGGTCCATAAGTACATAAGGCCCCAATGTATTAGTCACGAAACCAAACGCTACATCATGCTCGGGGTCGGCAAACCCCACCGAACCACCCGCCCCCGGATGCCCGAAAGCACGCGGGCCAAGGCCGAAGGTGGCATTGGGCAGGTGTGGCTGATCCAACATGCAGCCCAAACCGAAACGGGTTTGTGTCAGTAAGGTTTTATCCGGCCCGATACTGTGTTCGCGGGTCAACTCTTCCAGCATGTCGCTTTCCAGCAAACTACCGTCCAGCAAACCACTATAAAAACCCGCCAGGCTGCGCGCATTACCGTGACCATTTGCCGCCGGCTGCTGCATACGTCGCCATTCGGGTTTATTAGTGCTGGTCAGAATAGACGGTGGATTGGCAAATGCCCGCGTCGTCATCGCATTCGGCTCGCGCATCATTACTTGCAATAAGCGTTGCGCCGCTTCATCGCCCATGTTGCCTTTGCTGCGCGCTATATGGGCAACACGATGAAACTCGGTATCCGCCAGGCCGACATGGAAGTCCAACCCCAATGGCCGCGCCACCCGCGCCACAATGGATTCCCCCGGACCGCGCCCGTCGGCACGGCGCAGCAGTTCTCCGACCAGCCAGCCGTAGGTGATCGCCTCGTAGCCATGGCCCTGGCCCGGCGTCCACCACGGTGCCTCGGCCGCCAGGGTGTCGACCATCAATTGCCAGTCGTACAGGGCTTCGGTAGGCAGCATCTGGCGGATTGCCGGCAAGCCGGCCTGATGGCAGAGCAACTGGCGCAGGGTGATGGCCTCTTTGCCGGCTGCCGCAAACTCCGGCCAATAATCGGCCACAGGCGCGTCCAGCTTCAGCTTGCCCTCGGCCACCAGTTGCAGCGCCGTGACGGCGGTGAAGGTCTTGGTGCAGGAGAACAGGTTGACGATGGTGTCGCTGTGCCAGGCCTCGGCACCGTCCTTGTCGGCGGTACCGGCCCACAGGTCAACCACGGTTTCGCCGCCGACCTGGATACACAGCCCGGCGCCACGCTCCTGGGGGTCATCGAACAAGGCGGCGAAGGCTTCACGTACCGCTTCGAACTGGAGCTCGTAATGACCCTGAATCTGCACCTAAGCCCCCTCGAAAAATGCCATGAAAAGTGGCCGACATTGTTCCAGTCATTGCAGGCTTTGTGAACCCGTCAACGCTGAATCAATGACCGTTTCCCGCGTGCCCGCCCGCATGACCGGCGCCTTTGCCGGCGCTTGCCCCATTACCGCTTTGATGTTCACGGACCGCGCTGGCCGCCTTGGCTTTTTCCGCCTCCCTGCCCAGTTGATCGACAGCCGCCAGGTTGCTCTTGCGCACAGTCTCGACAAAGCCCTGGAACGGCACATCGGTGATGCCAACCAAGCCGAAATGCCCGTTCTCAGCGTCCAACAGACGGCCGGTCACCGGCTGATCCAGGTACTGGAACCAATGCACGCCGACAATCGACGGCTCGGCCATGGCCTGCTTGAGGAAATTGGCGTACGCCGTGCCACGCTCCTCTTCCCTGGCCACTGGCGTCACACCGCCCCAGAACGGGCCACGATCCGTCGAGCCAAAGTTGAATTCGGTGACCAGCACCGGCTTGTCCAGCGCACGCAAGGCCGCGAAGTCATAACCGTCCTGGGGTTTGAGCGTGTACATGTTGAAACTCAGCACATCGCAATACTGCGCGCAGGCGGCCACCGCTTCCGGGGTGCTCACGGCATAACGGCCACCCAGCAGCAACTGGTTGGGCGCGTGCCATTTCAGCGAGTCGGAGATGGTCTTGAAGTACGCGTCGGCAAAGGTCTTCTGGAAATACTTGAAGTCGGCCTCGATTTCCGGGTGCTCGGCATTCGGCATCGGCGGCTCGAAGCCGGGGTCTTCCATCAGCTCCCAGCCCGCCAGATGGATGCCCCAGGCTTTCGACAGGCCTTCCTCGTTGCGGTACTTGTCGCGCAATTGCTTGAGAAACGCGCGCTTGGCCGGCACGTCGGTGGTCATGCGCAAGGTGCCGTAGGCCAGGGCGTAACGGGACTTCGCATCATCGCCGGGACCGGCCCAGGCCAGTTCATTGTCGGCAAAGAAGCCGATCAACCACGGATCATCGCGGTGATCCCGGGCGGCGATGGCCACGGCGCGTTCGGTGGCCATGGCGAAGCGCGGGTCAAACGGATCGGGCATGCCGCCCCACCAGTCGGTGCCGGTGCTGATGCTGGCGTAATCGCCGACAATCGACAGCGGCAAGGTGTACGGCACGCGATCGGCACGGGCCAGGTCTTCGTCGCTCCAGTTGCCCAAGGTGTTGAAACCCCAGGCCTGCAGGCGGTCGAGGGTATGGGTGGCCCAGCGTTTCTGGTCGAAACCCTCGCCACCGTAAGTGCGTTGCAGGTTGGCGCCGTAGAAGTCGTACCAACGCCCGGCGCCAAAGCTGCGCCCTTCGCCGGCGCCGTTGCCGGTACGGTTATCGCCACTGCCGTAGTAGTTATCCAACGGCTCGCCCGCCTTGGGCAGCGCCGCAAACATCCATTCACGGCCGGAAACGTAGGTCTGGCTGTTATCCGGGGCGACGGTGTTGACGCCCAGGGAGTAAAACGGATGGCCTTCCGGCGTCACCAGGTACCAGCGGCCGTCACGCTTCTCGGTGCGGAAAAAACCGCTGGCGTCGAACGCCGGGCCCTTGTTCCAGCCACCAAACTTGTCCAGGGCGGATTTATCCCGCGTGGCCAGCCAACCTTGCAGCTGCTGCTGTTCCTTGGCCGCCGCGGCCTTGAGCTGTTCATCGCTGCCGACCTTTTCCGGCCAGCGCGCGCGGGTGGATTGGCCGTAGGCATCCACCAGCTCGTTGTAGGCAGCCTTGATAACCGGCTCGCTGTCCTGCACGCCGAAGCGCTCCAGCAGGATGCTTTGCGCGGCGTTGGGCTTTTGCATCGACAAGGTCACCGACACCACCTGGCTGCGGTCGATCTCGCCAAAGCTGCCGGCCAGCAACACGCGCTGGCCGTCCACGGTGATCGGCATTGGCGGGCCGGCCTTCATGCCCTGGCTCAACGGCGAGTTGGCTTGCAGCGGCACCAGCAACGTCTGGGCCGGGCCGGCCGGCAGGTCGATGCGACTGCGCAAGGTCTTGCCGTCGGCGCTCTGCACCGTGACGTAGAGGGTCAGCGCCCAGTCCATGGCACTTTGGATGCGCAGGCTCATGGCGCTGGATTGCGACCAGTCCCAGGCGCCGGTTTGCGGGCTGAGCACCAGGCTCGGCTCGGCGGCCGGGTTGAAGGTGATGCGGCGCAACACTTCACCTTCCGGGGTTTGTTCGGCGTTGTACTGCGGCAGGCTGGCGTCCTGGGTAGCCACCTTGACCACATCGGCCGGCCGGACGAAGTTGAACAGGGTCTGTTGCCCGGTAGGCGCGGCCAGCAAAGGCGCGGCGAACAGTAGGGCAAATAGAGCGGGCAGCGTGCGAATCATACAGACAAGGTTCTCCCAGACGGCCGATGAATGGCCTGATGAAATACAGTGAGATAGACCACGAAGTGGGCGAAACCGCCCACGGTGGCTTAAGAAATTTCGCGCCGGAACGGCGGCAACGCATTAAGGATAGCTTTGCCATAGCGCTGGGTGACCAGACGGCGGTCGAGCAAGGTGATGGTGCCCCGGTCTTCTTCGGTGCGCAGCAAGCGCCCGCAGGCCTGGACCAGCTTCAACGAAGCGTCCGGCACCGAGATTTCCATGAACGGGTTGCCGCCACGCGCTTCGATCCACTCGGCCAGTGCCGCCTCGACCGGGTCGTCCGGCACCGAGAACGGGATCTTCGCGATCACCACGTGTTCGCAGTAGGCGCCGGGCAAGTCCACGCCTTCGGCGAAACTCGCGAGGCCGAACAGCACGCTGGAATCACCGCCATCCACCCGCGCCTTGTGCTTGTTCAGGGTTTCCTGCTTGGACAGGTTGCCCTGGATAAACACCTGCTTGCGCCAGTCGCGGTCGAGGCCGTCGAACACGTCCTGCATCTGTTTGCGGGACGAGAACAGCACCAGGGTGCCGCGCGAGCCTTCGACCAGCTCCGGCAGGTCGCGGATGATCGCGGCGGTGTGCGCCGCCGCGTCCCGTGGATCGGCCTTGAGGTCCGGCACCCGCAAGACACCGGCGTCGGCATGATGGAACGGGCTTGGCACCACGGCGGTGACGGCCTTTTTCGGCAGGCCGGCGCGCATGCGGAAGCGGTCGAACGTGCCCAGGGCGGTCAGCGTGGCGGAGGTCACCAGGCAGCCGTAGGCCACGTTCCACAAATTGCGCCGCAGCATTTCGGCGGCCAGGATCGGGCTGGCGTTGACCTCGATATCAAACAGCGCACCGCTTTCCGACAAGGTCAGCCAACGCGCCATCGGCGGGTTGTCTTCCGGGTCTTCGACGGTGAAGGCGGTCCACAACTCCCAGTTGCCCTGGGCGCGGGACAGCAGGCTGCCGAACAGCGGGTACCATTCTTCAGCCTGGTTGCTGGCGATGCCGATGTTGACCTCGCCGTCCATACCTTCCTTGAGCAGGTCGGTGAGACGGGTAAACAGGTCGGTCAGGCGGGAAAAGCCCTTCTTCAACTCGATACCCATTTCGCGCATGTGCTCGGGGATCATGCCGCCAACAAACCGGTGACGCGGCCGTTCACGGCCTTCCACGTCTTCGCCCGGCTTGAAGTCGGCGACCTGTTCGCAGGCGCTGAACATGAACTGCTGCTGGGTCTTGATCTCCCGCGCCAGCTCCGGCACTTGCTCGATCAACTTGCCCAGATCGCCGGGCAGCGGGTGCTGGGCCAGCAACTTGGTGAGGTTTTTCGCGGTGGTTTCCAGCCAGTCGGCGGTGGAACGCAGGCGCGTGTAGTGGGCGAAGTGGCCGATGGCCTTGTCCGGCAGGTGGTGGCCTTCGTCGAACACATACAGGGTGTCACGCGGATCCGGCAGCACGGCACCGCCGCCCAGGGCGAGGTCGGCCAGCACCATGTCGTGGTTGGTGACGATCACATCGACCTTGCCCATGCCTTCGCGGGCTTTATAGAACGCGCACTGGCCGAAGTTGGGGCAGTGCCGGTTGGTGCACTGGCTGTGATCGGTGGTCAAGCGCGCCCAGTCGGAGTCTTCCAGGGCATTGGGCCAGCTGTCGCGGTCGCCGTCCCATTTATTGCCGGCCAGCTTCTCGATCATGCTGGTGAACAGCTTCTGGCTGACCTCATCCACCTCGATCTTGAAGCCTTCTTCTTCGAACAGCGAAGCCGTGGCGGTTTGCGCGTGGCCTTCCTGCAACAGCACGTCGAGCTTGGACAGGCACAGGTAGCGGCCACGGCCCTTGGCCAGGGCGAAGGTGAAGTTCAGGCCGCTGTTGCGCATCAGGTCGGGCAGGTCTTTGTAGACGATCTGCTCTTGCAGGGCGACGGTCGCGGTGGCGATCACCAGGCGTTTGCCGGCAGCCTTGGCCGTAGGGATCGCCGCCAGGCTGTAGGCCACGGTCTTACCCGTACCGGTGCCGGCTTCGACGGCCACGACCGCAGGGTCGCCACTGCGCCGACCTTCGTCGTCGGTGTCGATATCGCCGAGGACCTTCGCAACTTCGGCGATCATCAGGCGTTGGCCGTAGCGCGGTTTCAAGCTCTTGGCTTCGAGAAAACGCGAATAGGCGCCCTGGATCGTGGTTTTGAGTTCAGTGCTGATCATGGATAGTCGGGCGCAAAAAACGCTGGATAAATTTTCAGTGGTTCGGATCGGCCGCTATCATACCCCGCTAATTAATCCCGCGCAGAACGGAGTACCTCAATGACCGCGTTTAGCCTTGCTTACACCCTGCATGTATTGGCCGCCCTGATCTGGGTCGGCGGCATGTTTTTCGCCTGGATGATCCTGCGCCCCGCTGCTGTGGCGGCACTTGAGGGCCCTGCCCGGCTCACATTGTGGGCGAATGTGTTTCAACGTTTTTTCGTGTGGGTGTGGGTCGCGGTGGCGATTTTGCCGATCAGCGGCATTGGCCTGCTGCAATTGCGCTTCAGCGGGTTTGAGACGGCGCCGCGTTATGTGCAGGTGATGATGGGGTTGTATCTGGTGATGACGGCGTTGTTTATCCGTATCCAGGCCCTGAAGTTCCCGGAGTTGCGCGCGGCGGTGGCGGCGCAGGATTGGCCGACTGGCGCGGCGGTGCTGGGGCAGATTCGCCGGTTGGTGGGGATTAATCTGATTGTTGGGTTGGTGGTGGTGGCGGTGGCTTCGGCGAGGCCGATGTTTTAAGGGTGTTCTTCAGGGCCTCTTCGCGGGCAAGCCCGCTCCCACAGTTGACCGAGTTCCAACATGAGAATGCGGTCGAATGTGGGAGCGGGCTTGCCCGCGATAGCGTCAGCCCAAACGACTCAAAGCCGCTGGATTGTCACCGACCCCGCAGGCCCCACCGGCCCCGGCTGCCCTTCCAACCCCGGGCGGCCCTTCTCGCCGCCATCGGCCTGATACACCAGGCAACCCTTGGACTGGCCACCCTTGCCCGGTTTGCCCGCAGTACCCGCCAGGCCGCCCGCACCACCTTCCACCCAGACCTTGATCTGCTGCGCCGGGTAGTCCTTCGGCAACTCGACCCGCACCAGCGCACCCGCGCCGCCGGGCAAGCCGTCGCCACCATTGTCGCCATTGGCGCCACGGCCCGCCGAACCCCAGGTGCAACCCGGGTCCACGCCGTTGGCGCCGTCCAGGCCGGCATAACCTTTGGCCCCGGCGCCGCCACGGGCGTCCACCGACAGCTCGTCGGCCACCAGCGAACTGATGCGCAAGGTCAGGTCACGCCCGGCCTTGGCCGGCTTTTCGTGGGTGCCGGGGGCGCCGCGGGAGGTGATCTGGCTGCCGTGGTCCAGTTGCGCATGGCGCACCTGCAATTGCAGCGCGGTATTGCCGGGGACGATGGTGATGCGCGCTTCGCGGCCCAGGTGCAGTTCATCCACCGTGACCTGGCTGATGCTGGCCGGAATCAGCAAGGTGCCGTAGTCCGCCACGTCCAGGCGCTCCAGTTGCAACACGCTGGTGCTGCTGGGCAGGCGCATCAGCGAGTTGGTTTCAACACTGACGCTCTGGGCCAGGGCAATGGGGCTGACCAGCAGGGCCAACAGTAAAACCTTACGCATCTTGGAGCTCCCCTTGAGTGTGTTTCAAAAGCTGTTTCTAGTTTTTCTTTGGACGCACAGTAACGACTTCTACCGGCGATTTGCCAGTGAAGGTTCAAAAAAGTTGGGAAGTAGGAGGTTTCGGTAAAAGTCGCCAGCAATGCCCCTGTGGCTCCCACAGGGGCAAGGACTGTCAGCGGTTGATCTGGATTTCCACGCGGCGGTTCAAGGCACGGCCTTCAGCGGTTTTGTTGTCGGCGACCGGATGGCTTTCGCCAGCGCCTGTGACCGAGACAAAACTGCTACGCGGAATGCCGGAACCGATGAGGTACTCGGTGACCGAATGCGCACGTTTTTCCGAGAGTTTCTGGTTGTAGGCGTCTTTGCCGACGCTGTCGGTGTGGCCGCTGACCCGCAGTTGGGCGGTCGGCGCTTCTTGTTTCAGGCGGGTGGCGATGGTGTCGAGCGTGGTTTTATCCGCCGCCGTCAACTTGGCCGAGTCGAACTCAAAGTGCACATCACGAATCACGATGGTTTCTTCCTTGACCACCACCACTTCCTCGACCACCGCGACCGGCACCGGTGGGCAGCCGTTGGCATCCACCGGCACGCCTTTCGGTGTGCCTGGGCACTTGTCGCGGCTGTCCGGCACGCCGTCGCCGTCTTCATCGCCATCACCATGCACCCAGCAATAGGCGCCTGCCATGCCGCCGATCAACAGCGCACCGGCGCCTGCATAGGCCGAGCTTTCAGTGGCGCCGATCGCCGCACCGGTCACACCGCCAAGGGCGGCGCAGGTGGGCCAATCGGTTTTTTGCAAACCTGCGCAACCTGTCAATACTCCGGTTAGCAGAATCAAGGGTAGAGCTGTCCGCATGATGCTCATCTGATTTCTCCTGAGGGGATCGGCGGGGGCCGATGGGTGGAGTAAAGACCGCTCTTTTCATCTGCGCCAGTTGGCCACACCCCCGAATTCATTGAGGATCGCCATTAAGGGCTGGCTTTTCGCAATCGCCCGCTCTAGGCCCGCACGCTCAGCCGCGCTAGTCTCTACGGTCCTGATGTGAGGATCTCTGATGACCGCTGGTATTTCTGCCCGTACACCCCAGCAAGCCCTGGCTGCCTTGCTCGACCTGCACCAGCCCAAACGCCTGCTGCTGTTGGGGGCCAGCCAGTTCCCGGCGCTGGAAGCGTTTGCGGCCGAACACCCGGACACCCAAATGTCCATTGCCCCGCCCGGCCCCTTGCCGGCCGAGTTGGCCGCACAGCGTTTTGACCTGGCGCTGGTGGTCGATTGCCTGGAACACCTGTCAAAAGCGCAAGGCCTGACCTTGCTCGGCGGCATCCGCAACCTCAATGCCAGCCGCATCGCGGTGCTGGTGGACCTGGGCGCGTGCGAATGGAAGGACACCGACTTCTTTTCCCTCGCCCTGCAGGCCGGCGAGCGGTTCCAGCGCGATGAGCAGGTTCTGACGCTGTTTACCTACGATCTGCTTGACTATAAACAGGTGCCGGACTGGCTCAACGCGCGGTTCTGGGCCAACCCGCAAAATTTCGGAAAGTATTGGTGGTAACCCAATAAGAACCTAGGCTGTTCGGACTTCGTCAAGCAGCTCAGGGTGGCGGTCGAGGACTTTGAGAAGCTTTATGAGCGCCAAGGGCGGTTTTGTCTTGCCGTTCTCATAGCGAGAAAAAGCGTTGACCCCTCCGCCGAATATCTCGGCCGCCTCCCGCTGGTCCAGCGATAGTTTCTTACGCACTGCGGCGATAAAACCGGGATCTACGAGGTCCGCGTTGACTCGTTTGGAGAACACCCTCATCTGTTTCATGACTCGATCCGATTCAGCCACACCCAGAATCGACTCGGAGCAAGACGGGCAGAACTCACCCGTCACATGCTCAATCACCGTGGTTTCGCCTTTGTACGAATAGGGTAAGTCGCGGGTGTCATGGACCAAGCCCGCAGCACCACAAACAGGGCATTTCATATTCATAGCTCCTTGAAGGACACGATCAGTACGTCTTCGATAACCGTGAGTTTCAGGTAGACCGTCCCTGCCTTCGTGCGTGGCCGGTACACGTCTTGCCATATCGTGTGGTCGGCATAAGTGGTCATGCTCTTGTAAAAATCCATGGGCTCGAGGGCCAGTATCACGGCCAACATCCCGGCAAGGTCAAGGTTGAGTTCCTCGGCGCCGAGACGTGCAGAGTGAGTCGTGCGAACCTTCCCAGTTTCAACCAAAGCCTTGACGGTATTCAGCTTGCAATGAGGCGTCCATTTCTCCATGTTCGAACTTAACCTAATAGGTTTTATTTTGGCAAGTAGGTTAATTACCCGCAAGCCCTGGGTTGAGTTGTCCTAAGCGGGCCCAATGGAACCTCAGCTGAGCTCGGCGAGCGAGCAACGAAGTGTCTCAAGGCATGAACTGGCCAACTGCCTCCCGACGCTACTGGCCGTCGAGTTCCCTAGCGTTCCTCTGTAGTATCTGGTCATAGGCCGTCATTGAGCTTTTCTGCGGTAATGCCAAGGCTTGGCTAACGTTATCTCTGACAGAATTCCAAAAGTATTGGTGGTAACCCAATGAGTACATCCATTTGCCCCTGCGGCAGTGGCAACCTGCTGGATGCCTGCTGCGGTCATTATCACGCCGGCCACCCGGCACCGTGCGCCAGCGCGTTGATGCGCTCGCGCTACAGCGCCTACGTGCTGGGCCTGGTGGACTATCTGGTGGCCACCACCTTGCCCGCGCAGCAGGCAGGCCTGGACCGCGATGCCATCGGCGCCTGGAGTGCGCAAAGCACCTGGCTGGGCCTGGAAGTGGAAAGCTCCGAGGTGTTCGGCGGCCAGCCGGAACATGCCTTTGTGACCTTTACCGCACGCTGGCATGACAGCACCGGCGAACATAGCCACCGCGAACAGTCTTCTTTCGTACAGAATGACGGGCGCTGGTACTTCATCGACCCCACCGTGGAGGTGAAGGCCGGGCGCAACGATGCCTGCCTGTGTGGCAGTGGGCAAAAATTCAAGAAGTGTTGTTCCAGCTACCTCTAACCCACACAGGACAAACGCCATGCTTCGGATCTACAGCTTGATGCTGGCGTTGACCCTCGGTTTGACCGGCTGCGCGTCGTGGTTCGAAGACGACTCGCCGCCGCCCCACGTGTCCCTGGTCAAAGTCGAAGTGGTGCGGGCCAAGCTGCTGGAGCAGAAATTCAAGCTGTACTTTCGCGTCGACAACCGCGACGACGCCGACCTGACCGTGCGCGGCCTGATCTACAAAGTGACGCTGGATGACTTTGTTCTGACCGAGGGCGAGTCCAACGAGTGGCTCACCGTACCGCCGCGCGGGCATGCCTTCTTCAAGGTCTCGGTGCGTACCAACCTGTGGCCACAGATCCGCGATGTGGTGCAGATGCTGAAAAACCCGGACAAACCGGTGCCCTATCGCCTCGACGGCGAGCTGAAAACCGGATTATTCATCGGTTATGACGTGCAGGTGGCCCACAATGGCGAGATAATCCCCGGCGATTTTATTCCGGAGCGACATCGATGACTCAGCAACCCCATGTCCATGGTCCTGACTGCAACCACGATCACGATCACCACGATCACGACCACGGCCATGTCCACGGCCCGAACTGCGGCCACGCTCACCAGGAACCGGTGCGCAATGCCTTGAAGGACGTGGGTCGCAACGATCCTTGCCCGTGCGGCAGTGCGAAGAAATTCAAGAAGTGCCACGGGGCGTAAGCCACGCTGAAAAGCCAACTGAATGAGTGGGCTTGTGTGGGAGCGGGCTTGCTCGCGAAGGCGGTGTGTCAGTTACAGGTATTTCAGCTGA
>NZ_JANLGL010000083.1:0-24491 GCF_024655625.1 Pseudomonas sp. 18.1.10 | reverse complement strand
GCGGTGGAGCAGCCAGCTCATCTGTTACTGACGCACCGCATTCGCGAGCAAGCCCGCTCCCACATTTTGAACTGCGTCTAGGCGGTTCTGACCGGCGTGGTCCAACGCTCCGACAAAATCACCCCGCCCAACGTTAGCAATCCCCCCACCAGGTGATACAGCGCCAACTCCTCCTTCAGCACCACCGCCGCAATCAGCGCCGTAATCAACGGCAGCAGGTTGAAAAACAGCGTGGTCCGGCTCGGGCCCAAGCTCTTCACCGAATGCATCCACGCCAACGGCGCCAGCATCGAAGCCAACAAGCACGCATACATCACCAGCGGAATATTTGCCCAACCCAGGCCGGCCTTTTCCGAGAACAAAAACAGCGGAAACAACACCACCACCGCCACCAGCACCTGCAAATACAGCAGCACCAACGGCGGCAGGCGCAGCTGCCATTTTTTCAGCAGGGTGCTGTAGACCGCATAAGCCAGGGTGGCCACCAGCATCATCGCGTCGCCCAGGTTGATCCCATGCTGCAACAACGCCCCCAGGCTGCCGGACGACACCACCACAACCACCCCGGCAAACGACAGCACCGCACCGGTGAGGGCGCCGTAGGTCAGGCGCTGGCCAAGGCTGATGATCGCCGCCGTCAGCGCCATCAACGGCATCAGCGACAGGATGATGCCCATGTTGGTCGCCGTGGTCAGCGCCGCGGCGTAGTACGCCAGGCTCTGGTACACCGCCATGCCCAGCACGCCAAGTGTGACGATCTTGCCCAGGTTCGGGCGGATCAGCGCCCAGTTGGCGAGCACCGGCTTGAGCATGAACGGCGTGAACAGCAGCGCCGCCAACAGCCAGCGGTAGAAGCCGATCTCCGATGGGAAGATCGTGCCCACCGCCAGCTTGTTGACCACGGTGTTTCCGGCCCAGATGAAGATGGCCAGCAGGGGATACGCGTATTGCATCGAAAGAAACCAGGTGTGTTGATGAGCCGGGATTATCCCTTGTCTGGATCGAAGCCTATACTGCGATCCAGACAAACGACCTTTGTATCCAGACAACATGGCCAGACACACCGTACGCCTCGCGGATTTTCGCAGCCTGCCCAGCCCGGTCTACTTCCGCTATTCCGATTTTGCCCCCGACACCGAGTGCACCCCGCACCAGCATGGCTGGGGTTCGCTGGATTATTCCGCCAGCGGCGTGATGCGCATGGAAGTGGCCGGCAACCGCTTCATGTCGCCGCCGCAGTACGCGGTGTGGGTGCCGCCGCACACCGAGCACAGCTCTTACAACGCCGAGGCCATCGTCTACCACTCGGTGGGCCTGGCCCCCGAACTCTGCGCCCAGTTGCCGCCACAGCCGTGCACCCTGGCAATCAGCGAGATCCTCAAGGCGATCCTCAGCGACTTCGCCCAACGCGACGTGAACATCCCCGAGAGCGAAGCCGATATCCGCCTGGCCCAAGTACTGGTGGACCAGCTCAAGCAGGCGCCAATCCACGAGTGCTTCCTGCCCTACGCCCGCCACCCCGGCTTGCTTGGCGTGCTGGAGGGCATGCAGGCCGATCCTGGCGACAATCGCCCGCTGGCCCACTGGGCCGCGCAAGTCCACGTGAGCGAGCGCACGCTGGCGCGCCAGTTTGTGCGCGAGCTGGGCATGAGCTTCGGTGAATGGCGCCAGCGCCTGCGCTACCTGGCGGCCATCGAAGCCCTCGATAGCGAGCACAGCGTGCAACATGTGGCGTTCGACCTGGGCTACAGCACCGCCTCGGCCTTTATCGCCATGTTCCAGCGCCATGCTGGCTGCACGCCTGAGCAGTATCGACGGGCAAACATCCGTAGTCGGTGAAGATGTAACAGGCTTTGACTACACTGCTGGGTAGGCCGCGCCCCTCGGCGCGGTAACCGGGAGAAAACTCCATGAAGATGCTGCGAATTCCGTTGTTGATGATGGGCCTGCTGCTGTGCTCCCAGGGCTTTGCCGCCACCGCCCAGCAAAACAAGATGACCACCTGCAATGCCGAAGCCACCACCAAGACCCTCAAGGGCGACGACCGCAAGGCGTTCATGAAAACCTGCCTGTCGGCCCCGGCGGCCAATGACGCCAAGACCCTGACACCGCAGCAGCAGAAGATGAAAGACTGCAATGCGTCGGCGAAGACCAAGGCGCTGGCCGGCGATGCGCGCAAGACCTTCATGAGTACTTGCCTTAAAGGTAGCTGACACCGCAGATACCCTGTGGGAGCGGGCTTGCTCGCGAAAGCGGCGGGTCAGTCAACAACTCTGGCGACTGATACACCGTATTCGCGAGCAAGCCCGCTCCCACACAAGCCCGCTCCCACATTGACGGTGTTCACAATTTTCAGAACTCTCGCTTGATTCCCTCAAGGCTGGCAGACTGCCCATCCTTTAACGCCGTTTGTTTTGAGGCTGTATGCCAACGTTTTCTCAGCGTCATGTGTTGTTGCTGGCCAGCTACATCATCATTTTCGGCGGACTGCTGCTGGTACTGCCGCTCAAATTGCTGCCCAGCCTGCTGGCTGGCCTGTTGGTGTTTGAACTGGTCAACATGCTCACCCCGCAACTGCAACGGCTGATCGAAGGCCGGCGCGCACGCTGGCTGGCGGTGGCCCTGCTGGGCACCTTGATCGTCAGCGTGCTGACCCTGATCTTTGCCGGCGCCATCAGCTTCCTGCTCCACGAAGCGGAAAACCCCGGGGCTTCCCTCGACAAATTCATGGGCGTGGTCGATCGCGCACGCGGCCAGTTGCCGCCGTTTATCGACGCCTACCTGCCCGCCAGCGCCGCCGAGTTCCGCGTGGCCATCGGCGACTGGATGAGCAAGCACCTGAGCGAACTGCAGCTGGTCGGCAAAGACGCCGCCCACATGTTCGTCACCCTGCTGATCGGCATGGTGCTCGGCGCGATCATCGCCCTGCAGCGCGTGCCCGACCTGACCAAACGCAAACCCCTGGCCGCCGCGCTGTTCGACCGCCTGCACCTGCTGGTCCAGGCCTTTCGCAACATCGTCTTCGCGCAGATCAAGATCGCCGCGCTCAACACCGCCTTCACCGCCGTGTTCCTCGCCGTGGTGCTGCCGTTGTGCGGGATTCACCTGCCGCTGACCAAAACCCTGATCGTGCTGACCTTCCTGCTGGGCCTGCTGCCGGTGATCGGCAACCTGATGTCCAACACGCTGATCACCATCGTCGCGCTGTCGCTGTCGATCTGGGTGGCGGTGGCGGCGTTGGGTTATTTGATCGTGATCCACAAGATCGAGTACTTCCTCAATGCGCGGATCGTCGGCGGGCAGATCAGTGCCAAGTCGTGGGAGTTGTTGCTCGCGATGTTGGTGTTTGAGGCGGCATTTGGACTGCCGGGGGTGGTAGCGGGGCCGATTTACTATGCGTATCTCAAGAGTGAACTCAAGCTTGGCGGAATGGTTTGACACATCACGCTTGCCTTTCGACTCAGCGGCGCCGTACTGCCTGACAGACACGTGCCGTGCTGATTGATTGACTCCAGAGCACCGCTCGTCACGTTGACGTGCGTGTTCAGAAGGAGTTGAGCCATGTTGCTACAAGCCGTAGATGCCAACAGTTTTGTGGTCAGTGTTGTGCAGTCCACGACCCCGGTGATTGTGTTGTTCAGCGATGCCGCCACGCACCGTTCCAGAAACATGATTGCGAGTCTGGAGGCTGTCACCCGGGATCAGGGGGCGGCTATCAAGGTCCTGCACAAGGTGTTCGATGAGGGTGGCTGTATCGAACAAGACCCAGCCTATGCGGTGCAGTCCGCGCCGACCACGCTGTTTTTCAAAGATGGGAAAGTGGAGCGGACGGTGGTGGGGTATTACGCGTACAACGGTATTTTCAAGGCCTGGGTCGAGCAACTGGCCCAGCCGTGACCGGCGTGAGGGATAAGAGGCTCGAATTTATTTGATGCTCAAGCGTGAGCTGAAACTTGGGGGATGGTTTAAGGCTTGTGTTGCCTGGGCTGACGCCATCGCGGGCAAGCCCGCTCCCACATTTAGATTTGTGAACACAGTCAAATGTGGGAGCCGGGCTTGCCCGCGATAGGGGCGCCACGGTCTTTCAGGTGAAACTCAGCAGCCGTACCGCTTGCTTGCCTCAATCGCCAACCCACTGCCGATACTGCCAAAGATATTCCCTTCCACATGCCGCGCATTCGGCAACATCGCCGAGATGCTGTGGCGCAGGGCCGGAATCCCGCTGGAACCGCCGGTAAAGAACACCGTGTCCACCTGCGCCACGCTGACCGAAGCGTCGTTGAGCAGCTGCGTCACGCTACCGCGCACACGCTCCAGCAAGGCGTCGATGGACGACTCGAACAACGCCCGGCTCAGGTCCACGCTCAAACCCGCCTCGATACGGTCCAGCGCCACGTGGCGGCTGTCTTCGTGGGTCAGCTGGATCTTGGTTTCTTCCACTTCCATGGCCAACCAGTGCCCGGCGCGCTGTTCGATCAACTTGAACAGGCGGTCGATGCCGCCGGTGTCTTCGATGTCATAGCGCATGCTGCCCAGGGCCAGCTGGGATTTTTGCGAGTACACCGAGTTGATGGTGTGCCAGGTCGCCAGGTTCATGTGGTGGCTGGTGGGCATGTACGCGCCGCTCTTCATGCGGCTGCCGTAGCCGAACAGCGGCATCATGCCTTGCAGGCTGAGCTGTTTGTCGAAGTCGGTACCGCCGATGTGCACGCCGCCGGTGGCGAGGATGTCGCTCTGGCGGTTGTCGTTGTGGCGACGGTCCGGCGACAGGCGCACCAGGGAGAAGTCGGACGTACCCCCGCCGATGTCGACGATCAGTACCAGCTCCTCCTTCTGGATGGTGGACTCGTAGTCGAACGCGGCCGCAATCGGCTCGTACTGGAACGAGATGTCCTTGAAGCCGATCTTGCGCGCCACGTCCACCAGGGTGTTTTCGGCTTCCTGGTCGGCCATCGGGTCGTCATCGACGAAAAATACCGGGCGGCCCAGCACCACTTCTTCGAACTCACGGCCGGCGTTGGCTTCGGCGCGGCTCTTGAGCTGGCCGATAAACAACGCCAACAGGTCGGTGAACGGCATCGCCGTGCCGAGCACGCTGGTGTCGTGCTTGATTAGCTTGGAACCCAGCAGGCTCTTGAGCGAGCGCATCAGCCGGCCTTCGTAGTTTTCCAGGTACTCGTGCAGCGCCAGGCGGCCGTACACCGGGCGACGCTCTTCGAAGTTGAAGAACACCACCGACGGCAGGGTGATCTTGTCGTCCTCCAGCGCAATAAGCGTCTCCTCGCCGGGGCGGATCCAGCCGACGGTGGAGTTGGACGTGCCGAAGTCGATGCCGCAGGCACGGGCTGGGGATGAGTTTTCCATGACAATCAGGTTCCGGTTGAAAAACGGCCGCGCAGTGTATGCCAGTCGAAGGCGGATGCGTAGGCCGACCATCTGTTAAATCTTGCTTGAAACCTGGCGATTCGCCCCCACATCTGCTGCATACGGCAAGCGCCGATAACACTTTGACGCACCCCCAGGCCACAAGACTCAACAGGTGCAAACCACCGCACGTTGTGCCCCGGGCTGTGCGATCTCGATTAAGGATGGTGAACCGCCGATGGATTTCAAAGACTACTACAAGATTCTGGGTGTCGAGCCGAGCGCGGACGACAAGGAAATCAAGGCCGCGTACCGCAAGCTCGCGCGCAAATACCACCCGGACGTGAGCAAGGAAAAAGACGCCGAAGCCAAGTTCAAGGACGCGTCCGAAGCCTACGAGGCGCTCAAGAGCGCGGACAAGCGCGCCGAATACGACGAGCTGCGCAAATACGGCCAGCATGGCCAGCCGTTCCAGGGGCCACCGGGCTGGCAGAGCCGTGGCGGCTTTGGCGGCGGCCAGGACCAGGGCGACTTCTCGGACTTCTTCAGCTCGATCTTCGGCTCCCGTGGCGATGCCTTCGGTGGCGGCCAGCGCCGTCCGACCGGGCGCAAGGGCCAGGACGTGGAGATGCAGTTGACCGTGTCCCTTGAAGAGACGCTGTCCACCGAGTCCAAGCAGATCAGCTTCCAGGTGCCGCAATACGACGCCTCGGGCCGTCACGTCAGCAACACCACCAAGAGCCTGAACGTGAAGATCCCTGCCGGCGTGGCCGACGGCGAGCGTATCCGCCTCAAAGGCCAAGGCGCACCGGGGATTGGCGGCGGGGCCAATGGCGACCTGTACCTGATTATCAAGTTTGCGCCGCATTCGAAGTTTGAAGTCGAAGGCGAAAACCTGGTTATCACCTTGCCACTGGCTCCGTGGGAATTGGCGCTGGGCGCCGAAGTGGCCGTGCCGACCCTGACCGGCAAGATCAACCTCAAGGTGCCGGCCGGCAGCCAGAACGGCCAGCGTATGCGCGCCAAGGGCCATGGCTTGCTGAACAAGGCTGGGGCGCGGGGTTTCCTGTACATCCAGCTCAAGGCCGTGATGCCCAAGCAGGCGGATGACGAGACCATCGCCCTGTGGCAGGAACTGGCGAAAAAGGCCGCGTTCAACCCACGGGAAAACTTCTGAAATAGCCCCCCGCGCTAACTATCTAGCGCGGCTCCCTTCGTCGGCCATGATGTGCTGAGGCTCCTTTTTACTGGAGCTACATCATGGCCGATCTGCCTTCCGCCAACCCGCCGGCGGCGACCCAAAGCATCCACCGCAACTACCTTGAACAGGCTAGCCCGGCCTGGCTTATCAATGCCACGCCGTCCCGCCGTGCCCAATTCAAAGGCACCCCGGCAGCGCTGCCGGATTGGTTTGAGCGTGCCGCACCCAGCCAGCGCCAGGCGCTGTACCAGAAACTCACTGCCAGCTTCACCGCCCAGACTGCGCTCGACAAGGCCATGGCGCCGCTGCAGGACATCGACGCCTTCGCCGCGCCGTTGCTGGTCAAGGCGCTGCAAGAGCAATTCAATGTGCAATTGGATGTGCACCAGACATTGCTACACCTGCGCAAGCCCATCGAGTTCGGAGTGCTGGGCACCACCATCGGCAGTTTTGAAGTGCTGCGCCTGCCGCTGTTGCAGGCCGCGCTGCATAACTTCGAAGCCACGGAATGCGAGACGGGGGCGTTTCATGCGTCGTCGGGTTTTCTCCAGCAAACGGCAGCCGGCGACATCGAGCCGCTCACCACCGCGTTGACCGTGACACAGTTCACCGGGCTATGCCGCTCGCTGGACATCGGCGCGCAGTACCAGCGCCACCTCAACGATTTTCTGTACCCCAAGGATGGCCTGGCGGAACAGGCGCTGCGGCTCAAGTTCAGTGCCGCGCGCAAGGCCGACCTGGCGGCGGCCGCGGAAACGGCGCTGTTGAAAAAGGACATCACACCCGCGGATTACCAGATGATCGCCGCGGTGACCAACGGTGAGCTCCATCCCACAATGGGCAAGAAACAGGTGTGGTTCAACGACCTCGGCCTGATGAAAAAGCGCCTGACTGGCTGCGTGGCGTTCGTCATTTGCGAGAAGTATCGCTATGCCGACGAAGTGATCCTCTACATCCCCCACGACCCGCACCATCCGTTGAAACGCTACAACCGGGTCGAGATGGTGGCGATGTTCAAGCAGCGCTTTACCGCACGCGATACCCCTGACCCGGGCGACGGCAGCCCCACGGCGTACCAGCGGTTCTTCAGCCAGTTTGTGGCCTATGGCGACCTGCCTGCGTACTTCGACGCGCTGACCGAAGACGTCGAGGCGCTCACGGTCGGGGAAAAACTGCTGCCCTATGTGTCGCTGCTCAACGAGTTGTCCAAGGGCATCAACCCGTTCGCGACGTTTACTTCCGTTCGAGAATGGCCCCCCGCACCGCCGTCGGCCAAGCGGCCCAACCCGCAGCCGTTTCTCAACCCAATCACCCTGTCGCGCAAAGGCCATGGCGTGTGGGCCGACAACATCGAGCTGTGGGGCTACCTGTTTGAGCAACATCGCGCCAAGACCCTCGCCGATGCCCGCAGCCATGCCGTGCCCACGGCCGATGTCGATACCCGCGTGCGTTCGCAAAAGCTCGCCAAGCTGCTCAATATCGGCCTGTTGGCGTTGAATGCGGTCTCGATGTTCGTGCCCGTATTGGGCGAAGTGATGATGGCGGTGATGGCCGGGCAAGTGCTCTACGAAACCTTCGCCGGCACCCTGGAATGGAGTGAAGGCGATCGTCGCGCGGCCAAGGCGCACCTGGTGGATGTGGCTGAAAACCTGGCGTTTATCGCGGTGATGGCGGTGGGTGGGAAAGTCGTGTCCAAGGTGATCGCGGCCAAGCCCGAGCCGTTGATTGAAAATCTCGATCCGGTGGCCCTGGCCGATGGCAAGGCGAGTTTGTGGAAACCGGACTTCACCGGCTATGAAAGCCCAGTCGACTTGTCGCCCGACAGGGCGCCCAACGCCTTGGGTGAGTACGCGCTCAACGGTAAAAGCTACATACGCCAGTCAGGCAGGCTCTACGAGAAAACCTTCGACAGCACCCTCAACCGCTGGCGCCTGCAGCACCCCACTGACCCCCAGGCCTACCAACCACTGCTCAGTCACAATGGCGCGGGCGCCTGGCGGCTGGCGTTGGAGCGACCCTTGGAGTGGGACCGCATCACGCTGCTGCGACGCCTGGGTTCGATGGCGGATGGCTTCACCGATGAGCAACTACTGACCATCGCCGACATCAGCGGCACCCGTGATGACGCCCTGCGCAAAATGCATGTGGATAACGCGCCACCGCCGCCCGAGTTGGCCGATGCCCTGCGCTTGTTCAGGGCCGACCAGGATGTGGCGCAGGTGATCGAACAGGTCAGCAGCGGCCAGGCCGTGGACGGTCGCTACCTGTTCACCCTGCCGCTGGTCACGGCAATGCCGCGCTGGCCGGTGGGCCGGGTGCTGGAAGTGTTCGATGGCCCGGGTCTTACTGGCAACTCGCAACGGTATGGCGTGGAGCGGCTGTTCCATGGGGCCAGGCTGAAACCCGCGATTCGCATCAGCCGCGCCGATGTGGTGGGCAGCAAGCTGCCGGCACAGATCCTCGCCGCGCTGGATGAAACCGAGGTCGTCGGCCTGCTTGGCGGCGAAGCGGCGCGGGTGCGTGACAACCGGCCCATGGAGTTTCGCCAGCAACTCGCCGACTACGCGCGTACCCGGCAGCCGGCGCTGTTCGACAGCCTGTACAGGGGCACCGAAGCGCCCGACCCCAGCGTCGCCAAACTGCAACGCCTGTACCCCGGCCTGAGCGAACCTGCCGCGCACAGCGTGCTGGCCGACACCGACGTGGCCCAACTGCGCCGGTTGCACAGCACCGGCCGCGTGCCGCTGGGCATGCAGGAGCAGATCAGCTGGCATCTGCGCCGGGGCCGCCTGGGGCATGCCTATGCCGGCCTGCACATGGAAAACCTGACCGCCGCCAGCAGCAAGCGCCTGGCACTGCGTACCTTGAGCACACTGCCGGGCTGGTCGGACCAGGTACGCCTGGAAGTGCGCGACGGCGATGTCAAAGGCGCCGTGCTGGACAGCATCGGCAGCCTGGACGCGCCCCAGCGCAAGTACCTGGTTAAGCGAGGCCCGGTCTATCAGGCGTTCAACGAGCGGGGCGAGGCCCTCAACAGCCTGCCGCGCCATGGCGATAACTTTTACGCGTCGCTGATGCATGCCTTGCCCGACGAGGCGCGCCAGGCCCTGGGCATGCCCCATGTCGGGCAGAGCCAGGACCTGCGCCGCGCGATCATTGACCACGCGGTGGCGCATCCGGTGGAGTCCGCGCAGATCGTCGAGGGCGCCGTTGCCCAGCAATCCTGGTTCAAACCACCGCAGCGCATTGCGCCGAAGGTGCTGGGCTATCCGGCCAGCGGGCGTGGGGAAGGGGTGGAGTCGGTCGTGGCCAATCGGGCCCAGTTGCTTTACGCGTTGATGTCTGAGGAGGAGGCCCTGGCGTTTGTGCGCAGTGAGCGGCAGGCCGGCAGAAGCTACCCCGAGATATTTACCCTGCTGCAAAACCGCCGTGACGAGTGGAATGCGCTGAACACCGCGCTGGATAACTGGGCCGGGGCGGCGCCGGCCGATCCGTTTGAGCAAAACATCCCCGGCATTGACCCGCGTCGGCGCATGGCGAGCGCCCTCAAGCAGTGCTGGCAACTCAGGCCCTTAACGGAACGGCCGGGGCGCGCCAATCTGGTCCTCCATGGCGACGTGGCCCTGCCGCCACTGAGTGCGGACTTCTCCCATGTGCGGACCTTGATGCTGAAAGGGCGCCGGCTGATCGAAGGGGCCGTGCTCGGGCATTTCCCCGAGCTGCAGGCGTTGACCCTGGTCGGCACCCGCACGTCGCTGAGCAACGTGATGGGCGCCATCGAAGGCATGTCCGGGCTGACCCGCCTGCATATCGAAGGCGTGGAAGGCTTGAGTAGCGTGGAGCAAACCCGGCTGGAAGGGCTGGTCCAGCTTCAGGAACTGACCCTGAACTCGACGCAGCGGTTGTCGCGGCCGCTGGATCTCGGTCGCCTGCGCAGGCTGCAGGCCCTGAAACTGTCGGGCAGTGTGCAGCAGGTCTTTCCGACCGGGGTGCTCGACCTGCCTGAGTTGCACCGGCTGGACTTCAAGGACTCGGAGATCGACGAACTCCCCGCGCAGTTGTTTGAACCCGGGCATGAGCGCCTGTGGTCCGGGTTGTCGTTGAAATGGTCGCGGTTCATGCGCGAGCGCTTCAACGCGGCCTACACCTACCTCAAAAGCCACCCGGAGCACCTGATGGACCAGGATGAAATGGTCAGGGACTATTGCGCCGGCCAGCTCTATGGTCACCTTGGCCGCCCGGCCCTGAGCAACCCGGTCAATGATGCCGCGCTGCGGTCCGCGTTTTTTGCACGTTGGCCCACCACGCAGGAACGCTTCGTGGCCATGGAAGCGTTGAGCACCGAGTACGCCAGCCTGACCGCCAGCCTTGAGCATTGGGTGCGCCAAAGTCCGCAGCCCGTGGAGCGTGCCCACCGTGCGACGGTTGACTACACGCTGCGCAGTCATTGGTACCAAGGGTTGTTTTTCCGCCATGGCCTCAGCCAGACATCGCCACTGAACTTGCCCGGCATGGTCGTCAGCGAGCTGCCGGTGCTGGCGGCCGAAGGCTTTAGCCATGTGACCGAATTACGCGTGCCGAACGCCCAGGTACCCAACGCCGCATTGAGCACCTTTATGCGTGGCTTCACCGCGCTGCATTCGTTGGATGCCAGCGGCTGTGGCCTGACCGCATTGACGGTGGCGCCGGGTGACTGGGCGTTCCTCAAGCACCTGGACCTGAGCAACAACCCGCTGGCCGCGCTGGATGTCAGCGGCTTGCGCCAACTCCAGGCGCTGAACCTGCACGGCAGCGCATTGCCCACCTGGCCGGCGGGGGCCGAGCAGTTGCCCGAGCTGGAGTGGCTGGACTTGCGCAATACCCGTCTCACCCAACTGCCGGCGGCCGTGCTGGCCCACGACCGCATCTTGCTCGACACCAACTTGTCCGGCACGTCGTTGACCGCCGAGGCGCAATCGGCGCTGGCGGCAGCGCGCCGGCGCATCGAGCAGCGATGGGGGTTGTCCGACGGCACGTTGAGCCGGTTCGAACAGCGGCCGGTCGATGATGTCTTCCCACCGGAAGAAAGTGCCAGCAGCCTGACCCAGCAGTTGTTGCCGTTATTGGCGACGGATGCAGGCCAAGTCACGCTCCCGCTGGCGCAGCAGCTGCAACGCCTGCACCCGGCGCTGGGGGCCGAAGGCGCGGGGCAATGGCTTGAGCGCCTGCGCGGCGAAGGGCTGAGTGACCCGCAAGTCGGTGAACGCATCGCGACGTGGGAACAGACCCATGGGGCGCTGACACGGCGCTTGAATGACTGGATATTCACCCGTCGATTCAGCCTGGGCCACGACATGCTGGTGACCTCCAACACCCGTCAATTGGCCGCCGAGGATATTCTCGCCCGCTGGCTCGACGGCGTGTCGGGTGTGCTGGCAAACCGAGCGCTGAGTTTCCACGGCATGATCCTCGGCGACTTGCCGGACCTGGCGCTCACCCTGGACCACATCGACAGCTTGAACCTCAACGGCGTGCAACTCTCCGGGCAGGGTTCCAATGGCTTCCTCAGGGCGTTCCCCAGGCTCAATACCCTGGTGTTGAGCAGCAACCCGCTGCATACCTTTCCGGATGCCGTGGTCGGCATGGCCGAACTGCGCCGCTTGGAGTTGTCGGCGGTGGGCGTCAACGATCCGGAACTGCTGTACGCCACATTGGTGCACCTTGAGCGATTGCAGTGGCTGGACTTGAGCTACTGCGACCTGGACAACTTCCGCGTTGACCAATTCAGCCAGTTGCACACCCTGAACCTGAGCAACAACGAGTTGACCGAGTGGCCGCAGGGCGCTTTGCAGGCCGGTGCGTTGCGCGCGCTGGAACTGGGCAGCAATCAGCTGGAGTCGATTCCCCCAGGCGCACTGGAAGGTGCGCACGACCGCTTGATGGCGGGCGTCAACCTGACCGACAACTTCGGCTTGCCCCTGGCAGATCTCCAGCGCCTGCAGGCCTATGCCGAGCGCACCGGCAGGGACCGTGCGCTGGGGTTGAGTGCTGCGGATATCCAACAGTTGGTCAACGATCTGGAGCACCCGCAAAACAGTGACAGCGGCAACGAAAGTGAGAGCAATGACTGGGGCGCCGCCCCGCAACCGTTTGTGCCCGACGAGGCGCTGGGTGCGCCGCAGGTCACGGCAGGGGATCTGCAACCGTGGATCGAACACTTGCCAAACGGCGAGCGCGCGCACAACACGCAACTGTGGAACAGCCTGGCGGAAGAGCCCGACAACGCGGCGTTTTTCAATCTGTTGTCGTTGGCGCGCCAGACCCGGGACTACCAATCCTTCCGCGCCTCGTTGACGCACCGCATGTGGGGCGTGATGGAAGCGGCGGCGAGCAATGCCGAGCTGCGCGAAGAGCTGTTCGAGATCGCCAAGACCCAAAACACCTGCGCCGATGGGCGGGCGCTCGGTTTCAGCCAGATGGAAACCCGCGTCTATGTGTTCAATGCCTTGAACGGTGTGAACCCAACCGACCTCACGCTCAAAGGCAAGGCGTTGCTGGACTTGTCCCGCAGCCTGTTCCGCCTGGAACAGGTCGAGCTTTTGGCCGGTGGCAAGCCCGGAGACCCGGCGGAAGTGCGCCTTAAATACCTGATTGGGCTTGAGGGCGAATTGAAGTTGCCGGGCGTGCCCAAAAGCATGATTTATGACCGGCCGATCACCGGCGAGCCCATGAAGAAGGCTGCCAAAGAGATCAAAGACAAGGAAAAGCTGCCCGCCTTTCACCAAAACCTGATCCTGCGTGACTTCTGGGTGGGCTACCTGCAAGAGCGCTATCCCGAGGCCTTCGCGGCCTTGGCAGAGCGCAATGAAGAGCGCCGCACCACGTTTGGGCTGGAGCATCCAGACCATCACGCCGAGGACTACGCCGCAGCGGCGCAGGAGTTGGCCGCACAGATTCAGGCGGATGACACCAACACCAGGGTCGCCCTCTCGCAACAAGCAGAGGCGGCATTGACCGCAGCGGTCCGCGACCCCAACCAACCGGGCACTTCCGCCGAGCTGCTGGGAGGCTAACTACCTACCGCAGTGCGTGCCCCCGGGCATGGTGTGCTTAGGCTCCTTTTCATTGGAGCGACACCATGACCGATCTCCCTTCCACCACCGCCGCCACCGGCTCCCCGCCGGTGGCCACGCAGAGTATCCACCGGCCCTTCCTGGAGCGGGCCATCCCCACGTGGCTGACCGATGCCACGTCCACCCGCCGCGCCCAGCTCAAGGCCGCCCCCGCGCAATTACCGGACGGGTACCCGCACGCACTGCCCACCGAACAGCAAGCCGTGAACGAAAAGTTCACCGCCAGCCTCCGGGCCCAGACCGTGCTCGATAAGGCCATGGCGCGGTTGCACGATATCGACAGCTTTGCCGAACCCCTGCTGGTCGAGGCGTTGAAGGCACAGTTCAACGTCGAGTTGGATGTGCACAAGACGCTCCTGCAACTGCGCACGCGGGTAGAAATCAAACTGCCGGCGATCACGTTCCGCACCTTCGATGTCGTGCGCTTGCCGTTGTTGCAGGCGGCGCTGCATAACTTTGAAGAGTGGGAATGCAAGGACGGCGCCTTCCATGCGTCATCGGGGTTTATTACTGCAACGTCCGGGGTCGATGACGTTGAGCCCGTCACGACCTCGCTGACGGTGGCGCAGTTCACCGGGCTGTGTCGCGCGCTGGATATCGGCGCGCAGTATCAGCGTTATCTCAATGACTTCCTGCACCCCGCCGACCCCGTGGCCGAGCAGGTGTTGCGACACAAATTCAGCGCAGCGCGCAAAGCCGACCTGGCCGCGGCCGCGGAACTGGCGCTGTTGAAAAAGGATATCGAGCCGGCGGATTACCAGATGATCGTCTCGGTCATCAACGGCGAGATACAGCCCTGGATGGGGCAGAAACAGGTGTGGTTCAACGACCTTGGCCTGATGAAAAAACGCATGACCGGCTGCGTGGCCTTCGTCATCTGTGAAAAATACCGTTATGCCACCGAGTTGATTCTGTATATCCCCCACGATCCGCACCATCCGTTGAAGCGCTTTACCCAGGCGCAGATGCAAGCGATGTTCAAACAGCGTTTCACCACGCGCGATACCCCGGACCTTGGCGACGGCAGCCCGGCGGCGTACCCGCGTTTTTTCAGCCAGTTCGTCGATTATGCTGACCTGCCTGCCTACTTCGGTGAACTCGTGGACGTCACGCCGGCGCCTGGGGCCATCGAGGGTTTGAAGCCCTATTCGCCGTTGCTCGATGAGTTCCTGCGGGGCCTCAACCCGTTTTCGATGTTTGCCGTGGTGCGTGAGGTGCCGCCGGACCCGCCGCCGAGCAAACGACCCAACCCCGATCCCTTCCTGAACCCCATCACCCTGTCGCGCAAAGGTCATGGCGTGTGGGCCGACAACATCGACCTGTGGGATTACCTGTTCGACCAGCATCGCGCCAAGCTGATCGCCGACGCCCGCAGCCACGCAGTGCCCACCGCGGATGTCGATGCCCGTGTGCGCTCCGAGAAGCTCGCCAAGCTGCTGGGTATCGGCCTGCTGGGGTTGAACCTGGTGTCGATGTTTGTGCCGGTGCTGGGCGAAGTGATGATGGGGGTGATGGCCGGCCAACTGCTCTACGAAACCCTGGAGGGCACCCTTGACTGGAGCGAGGGGGATCGCCGGGCCGCCAAGGCGCATCTGGTGGATGTGGCGGAAAACCTCGCGCTGATCGCAGCGATGGCCGCCGGGGGGAAAGCCGTGTCCAAGCTGATCGCGGCGCAGCCTGAGCCGGTGATCGAAGCGCTCCAGGGCGTCACCCTCGATAACGGTGAAGAACGCTTATGGCGCCCTGATCTTGGCCCTTACAAAGCCCCCATCAGCTTGCCCGCCGAGGCCCGGGCCGATGCACTGGGGTTGTATACCCAGGACGGGAAAACCGTGCTGCCCCTGGACGGCAACACGTTTGAGGTGCGTCACGACCCCCTGACCGATGAGTACCGTATCCAGCACCCGACACGCCTCCACGCCTACGCCCCGCGCCTGGAGCACAACCACGAGGGGGCCTGGCAGCATGAGGCCGAAAGCCCATTGACCTGGGACCGCCCGACCCTGCTGCAACGCCTGGGCCAGCCCGCGCACGGCTTGACGACCGAGCGCGTGGAAGCGGCGCTGGCGGCCAGCGACATCGAGGCCGACACGCTGCGCGGCGGGTTCCTCGACAATGAACCGCTGCCGCTGGTGTTGAACGACACGCTGCAACG
The DNA here is from genome assembly GCF_024655625.1 of Pseudomonas sp. 18.1.10. NCBI lineage: Bacteria > Pseudomonadati > Pseudomonadota > Gammaproteobacteria > Pseudomonadales > Pseudomonadaceae > Pseudomonas > Pseudomonas sp. 18.1.10. Next base: position 8,659 of record NZ_JANLGL010000083.1, on the reverse strand, counting down.
CTTTCGCCTCGCCGACGAACTCAGCACCTTCATCGGGCAACTCAAGGCCGCTGACGTGGCGCTGTATGCCCAGGCGGACCCGGCACTGCAAATGGACCTGCTGCAACGCAAGGGCTTGCTGGCGAATACACGGCTGCGGGTGGTCGGCCCCGACGGCCAGGCACTGTGGGCCGACACGGCGTCATCTGGCGCACCCCGAGTGGTCGCGCTGAGCAAAAGCGCCATGGCCCGTGGCGAATTCCTGCAAGAGGTGCTGTATACCCTGCAAGGCGTGGACCCGGCCCTGAAGGAGTTTCCCGGCACACCCAGCGACCCGTTGCCCGAACGCGCGCGCCGGCTGCGTCAATACCTGGGCGAACAGGCCACGGCGTTGCAAGGCCCGCTGCTGGAGGCGCGCTATCGCCAGCAGAACCTCAGCAACAACCCCGATGTGAACCGCCTGCTGTCCCGTTACCCGAACGTGCCCACGCCGATGGCCGAACACTTGCTGCGCAACCTCACCGACGAACAACTGCACACATGGCGCAGCCGCACACGCCTGCCGGAAGCGGTGCAGGCGCAAGCGCAATGGCATGCCCAGGAAATCCGCGTATCCCGCGCCTACGAAGGCTTGCAGGTCGATGCCTTGGCCAATCCGGACAGCCAGCGCCTGGCCCTGCGCACCCTGGAAACCTTGCCGGGCTGGCGGCGCGGCACCCGCGTCGAGCTGCGTGAGCACTCGGCCAGCGGGACGCTGCTGGACGCCATCGGCTCACCGGACGCCGCGCCCCACAAGACCGTGGTGCTGACCGACGATGCCGGCGATCTGTACTCGAACCTGTGGGCCGCCCTGACTGCCCCGGAGCGTCAAGCGCTGGGGGCCGATGATGTGGCGCAGTTGCAGGCATTGATCCGCCGCACGCCGTTGCCGCGCGGGCCGCTGCGCACAGTGTTGGAGGAGCACCCGCTGCGCAAGCCCGACTATGATCCATCGATGCGCCTGCTGGGTGGCGCGTTCAGTGTGCGGCGAATGCTCGCCCGCTCCTTCAGCACGCCAGAGGCGCGCACGAAGAAACTCTTCCCGACGTACAGCGAGGCCGAGATCAACGTATTTGTCGCGTCCTTGGGCAGCGATGTTTCAAGCGCGCTGACCCGCTTGGAAAATGAATACGCCAAGCTTGAGCGTGATTTGAAGGCCTGGGTCAACGAACAGCCGCGCTCGACCGCGACCCTGTTCGATCGCCGGGGCGGGGCGCGCAAGACCTTTGCCGATGCCATTGCCCAATGCTGGCGCAGGGAAACCCGCGAGCTGCAAATCGTCCCCGGACGCCCGATGAACCTGCCGGGCCTGACGGCGGACTTCAGCCATGTCGAAACCCTGAAGTTATTCAATGTCCCGTGGACAACCGAGGCGCAACACTTCCTCAAGGGCTTCAAGCAGCTGAAGCAACTGAGCATCCTGAACGCCGCCCTGACCGAACTGCCGGAAGGGCTGGGGGAGATGCGCAACCTGACCCGCCTGGAGCTGAACGGTAACCGCATCCGCCTGACCCCAGGCAGCGTCGAGCAATTGGCTGGGCTGCGCCAACTGGAGCACCTGAAACTGAGCAGCAACCCGTTGCAACTGGCGCCGGATTTCAGTCGCATGCCCGCACTGAAGGCCGTCGATTTGAGCTATACCGGCCTGACGCAATGGCCAACCGGCCTGCGTGACCAGTTGCACCTTGAAAAGGTCAACCTGAGCCACAACGCGCTCACCACCATCCCCCGCGAACACCTCGATCCGGCGCCGGCGCACTTCGAGACGATCATCCGCATCAATAGCACCATCGACCTGCGGAAAAACGCCTTCCTGGCGCAAACCTCGCTGGACCTGGACAGCTATTGGCAGCGCGTGGAACAGAGCCACCCAGGGCTCATGCACCTCAGAGACAGCAATAACTTCGCCTTCGAAACCCTCGATATCACCGACGTGCAAACCGTGTTTCCCCATTACACCCTCGGTCGTGCCCGGGCGTATTTCCTCAGCCTGGGGGACGGCGCGCCGGCAGAACTGAACCGGCTCAAAACCGAACTGCATGGGCTCAAGCAACAGCTTGACGCCTGGGCGTCCACCGGCGGCGGCGGAGGGCGCCAACGGTATGTGCGCATGCGCGTTGCGTTGAGCGATGACAGCGGCAGCCTTGATCGTTTTGTCGCCAAAAGCCGGATCCTCGAGTGCTGGCGCAAACAGTCACGCGAGGTTTCAGCCAGGGACGGCACGTCCATCGGCCAGGAACTCGACCTCAGTGACCTGCACCTGCAAAGCCTGCCGGCCCTGGACGTGGACTTCAGCCATGTCGGTTCGCTCAAGCTCAAGAACATGCAACTGAGCGCATCACCCGAGGAATTCCTCAGCCGTTTTCGCGGCCTGCGCTGGTTGGACATGGCCCAGAACCAGTTGCACGAGTTGCCACCGGCGCTGGGCGAGATGCACGGCTTGACCCGCCTGGACCTGAGCCAGAACCAGATCCGCCTGACGGCCGACACGGCCCGCATCCTGGCCGAGCGCACCACCCTCAGGGCGCTGTTCCTCAACAGTAATCCGCTGGGGATCAACCCGGACTTCAGCCTGATCCGCGACATCCGCTCGGTGAACTTGAGCGACACGGGTATCGACCAGTGGCCGATCGGGCTCGGTGACCAGCCCCTGCTTGACCTGGTGGTGCTGAACAATAACCAGCTGACGGTCCTGCCTGAGTCCGTTATCCCGGCCGCCGATGCGCCCCTGGAAAACTCACTGCCACTGCGCTGTACCCTCAGCCTGGGCAACAACCCCTTGACCGAGGCCACTGTGCAACGCATCACCGGTTACCGGGCGCGCGTCGAACAGGCCCAGCCGGGAGGCAGCATGGGCGCCCGGATTGTGCTGAGTGCACCGCGTCCGTTGCTGACGCCGGGCACGGGTGGCAGCGCAGGCAGCGATTTCACGCGCTGGAGCCAGGGCTTGTCGGCCGAGCAACGTTCGACCCGACAAACACAGTGGCGCAACCTGCGTGGGCAGCCCAATGGCGATGGCTTCTTCACCATGCTCAACGATATGCCGGCCCCGGCGCAGGGGCATGCGGACTTGCAACGGCGGGTCTGGGCGGTCATCGACAGCATCACCGAACACAGTGCCGAATCCGACGCACTGCGCGAGGAGATGTTTACCTGGGCCGGGCGCGGCACCTGCTGTGATCGTGCGGCCCTGTCGTTCAGCAATGTGGAAATCATGACCATGGTCTATCGCGCCAAGGCCACGGCGACCGACGCCAGCCAGGCGCCCGCGTTGTTGAAACTGGCCCGAGGCCTGTTTCGTCTGGATGAGGTGGAAAAAACGGCGCTGGCGGATATCGAACAGCGCACCGCCCGCATCAACAACGACCGGACACTGTCTGCCCAGGCCAAACAGCAGAAAATCGCGCGGCTGGAAGAGGTCGAAATCCGCCTGGCGTATCGCTACGGCCTCAAGGGGCCAGACAAACTCGACTTGCCCGGACAGCCGGATAACGTGCACTTCATCCAGATGGGCAACGTCACCCAGAAAAACCTGAATGACGCCCTTGCGCGCATCCGCAAACTGGATGGCTCAGCCGAAGAGTTCAGCGCCTTGTTGACCCGCGACTTCTGGAAAGACTTTGTGGTCAGCAAACACCGGCCGCAGTTCGAAGAGCTGAGCGAGCCCTACTACGAGCGGCTGGCGCAGCTGACCGAAGCGCATGAGGCCGATCAACTGTCCGGCGGCGACTACCTGACCCAGACCAATGACCTGAAAAAGCAACTGGCCGCCGCCGAGGAAACGTTGATCGAAAGCCTGAGCCGCACGGAGTGGGCCGTTGGCTAAAACAGAAAATAGCGCTGGGCCATCGGCAACACCTCTGCCGGCTCACACCACAACAACACCCCGTCGGCCTTGACCTGATAGGTCTGCGGGTCCACCTCGATCTCCGGCAGGTAATCGTTGTGGATCAGGTCGGTTTTCTGCACGTTGCGGCAGCCCTTGACCACGGCGATCTGCTTTTTCAAACCCAGGGCTTCGGGCAAGCCGGCGTCCTGGGCGGCCTGGCTGATAAAGGTCAGGCTGGTGGCGTGCAGCGAACTGCCGAAGCTGGCGAACATCGGGCGGTAGTGCACCGGCTGCGGGGTGGGGATCGAGGCGTTTGCATCGCCCATCAGGCTCGAGGCAATCGCGCCGCCCTTGAGGATCAGGGTCGGCTTGATGCCAAAGAACGCGGGGCGCCACAGGACCAGGTCGGCCCACTTGCCCACTTCGATGGAACCGACAATATGGCTCACGCCGTGGGTGATCGCCGGGTTGATGGTGTACTTGGCGATGTAGCGCTTGGCGCGGAAGTTATCGTTGCCAGGGCCATCACCGGGCAACGGGCCGCGCTGTTTTTTCATCTTGTCGGCGGTCTGCCAGGTGCGTGTGATGACTTCGCCGACACGGCCCATGGCCTGGCTGTCGGAACTTATCATGGAGAACGCGCCGAGGTCGTGCAGGATGTCTTCGGCGGCGATGGTCTCGCGGCGGATGCGGCTTTCGGCGAAGGCCACGTCTTCGGCAATGCTCGGGTCGAGGTGATGGCAGACCATCAGCATGTCGAGGTGTTCGTCGATGGTGTTGCGGGTGAACGGCCGCGTCGGGTTGGTCGAGCTGGGCAGCACGTTGGCGAAGCCGCAGGCCTTGATGATGTCCGGCGCGTGGCCGCCACCGGCACCTTCGGTGTGGTAGGTGTGGATGGTGCGGCCCTTGAGGGCGGCCAGGGTGGTTTCGACAAAGCCGGATTCGTTGAGGGTGTCGCTGTGGATCGCCACCTGCACGTCGTATTCATCGGCCACGCTCAGGCAGTTGTCGATGCTCGCCGGCGTGGTGCCCCAGTCCTCGTGCAGCTTCAAACCGATGGCGCCGGCCTTGACCTGTTCGATCAACGGCGCCGGCAGGCTCGCATTGCCCTTGCCGGTAAAACCGATGTTCATCGGGAACGAATCGCTGGCCTGGAGCATGCGCGCCAGGTGCCACGGGCCGGAGGTGCAAGTGGTCGCATTGGTGCCGGTGGCAGGTCCCGTGCCGCCGCCGATCATGGTGGTGACGCCGCTGGTCAGCGCTTCTTCGATCTGCTGCGGGCAGATGAAATGCACATGGCTGTCGATGCCGCCGGCGGTGAGGATCATGCCTTCGCCGGCAATCACCTCGGTGCTGGCGCCGATGGCCATGGTCACGCCGGGCTGGATGTCCGGGTTGCCGGCCTTGCCGATGGCGTGGATACGGCCGTTCTTCAGGCCGACATCGGCCTTGACGATGCCCCAGTGGTCGATGATGAGCGCGTTGGTGATGAGGGTGTCGACCACTTCATGGGCGAGCAGTTGGCTTTGGCCCTGGCCGTCGCGGATGACTTTGCCGCCGCCGAATTTCACTTCTTCGCCGTAGACGGTGAAGTCCTGTTCGACTTCGACAAACAGCTCGGTGTCGGCCAGGCGGACCTTGTCACCGACGGTGGGGCCGTACATGTCGGCGTAGGCTTGGCGGCTGATTTTCATGTGTTTGCCCTGAGAAAATTGTGTTGAATGTGAGACTGCTTTCGCGAGCAAGCCCGCTCCCACATTTGAAATGCATTCCCCTGTGGGAGCGGGCTTGCTCGCGAAGAGGCCCTAAAGATCACCCATGACTCGACCGGCAAACCCAAACACCCGCCGCCCACCGCTCAAGTCCACCAACTCCACCTCCCGACTCTGCCCAGGCTCAAACCGCACCGCCGTCCCCGCCGGAATATTCAGGCGCATGCCGCGACTCGCCGCACGATCAAAGGTCAGCGCGTCATTGGTCTCGAAAAAATGGTAGTGCGAACCCACCTGGATCGGCCGGTCGCCGCTGTTGGCCACGCTCAGGCTGATGGTACGGCGGCCGACGTTGAGTTCGATGTCGCCAGGCTGGATCTGATATTCGCCAGGAATCATGAGGGTTGCCCCAGGGTCTTGAAGTAGATGGCGCGCATTGATTTCACTCCTTGGGCGGCTCGGCACCCGGGTTCAAGGCCAGTTGCATAAAGGTCAGGTCCAGCCAGCGGCCGAACTTGATGCCCACTTGCGGCATCTGCCCGGTGGTGATGAAACCCAGGCGTTCATGCAGGCGGATCGAGGCGAGGTTGCCGCTTTCGATGGCGGCGACCATCACGTGTTTGCCGCCGCTGCGCGCGCGCTCGATCAGCGCTTGCATCAGCAGCGGGCCAAGGCCCTTGCCGCGCTGGTCGTTGCGCACGTACACAGAGTGCTCGACGCTGTAGCGGAAGCCTTCGAAGGGCCGCCAGTCGCCGAACGAGGCGTAGCCGGTCACTTCACCATTTTCCACCGACACCAGGATCGGATACTGCTGCGCCTGGCGCGCGTTGAACCAGGCCAGGCGGTTGGCCAGGTCCACCGGTTGCTCGTTCCAGATCGCCGTCGTATTCAGCACCGCATCGTTGTAGATATCGCGGATCGCCGGCAGGTCGCTTTCAAGTGCATCACGAATCATGGCGGTTTCTCAGGCAATCGGCTGGTGGACGGTGACGAGCTTGGTGCCGTCGGGGAAGGTGGCTTCCACCTGGATGTCCGGGATCATTTCCGGGATGCCTTCCATCACCTGTTCGCGGCTGAGCAGGGTGGTGCCGAAGTGCATCAGGTCGGCCACGGTGCGGCCATCGCGGGCGCCTTCCATCAAGGCGGCGGAGATGTAGGCGATGGTTTCCGGGTAGTTGAGCTTCACCCCGCGTGCGAGGCGGCGCTCGGCGACGAGGCCGGCGGTGAAGATCAGCAGTTTGTCTTTTTCCCGTGGGGTCAGGTCCATGGTTCAAGGTCCTTCATAAATACATTCTCAAATACACCAGAGATTCAATGTTGAGTGAGCTTGTGTGGGAGCGGGCTTGCTCGCGAATGCAGTGTGTCAGGCAATGCATCTGTTGCTGATCTACCGCATTCGCGAGCAAGCCCGCTCCCACACAAACCCACTCCCACTTTTGGATCTTCATGTGCTCCAGATTCTCGGTGCAACGGCTTCCCGGCCTAGCACTGCCGGGCGTAGCAATTTCCATAAATCAATCAACCATGCCCGCGCCAACAGCGCTTCACTGGCCAGGCAACGAGCCACCAACAGGCCCGGCAATTGGCTCAAGTCGCCGCGAACGGCATGGGGCAGGGCACGGCATTGTTCGAGTAATTCGGGGTCAATCTCGCCCGTCAGCAGCAACGTAGCAAACACCGGTTGCCCATCCAGCCCGATCGGCGAGTCGAGCAAACCATCGGCGCCAACAATGCGCTGGCGCTCATGCCAGAGCAACTGGCCGTCGCGGCGGATATCCAGGTGGGATTGAAAGTGGCCGAGGTCAAACCGCTCGCCACTGGCCGGGCGGCCGAGGGCGACCACGTCCCAGTAGAACAGGCGCCCATCGCCTTGCAGCTCGATGCGCGTGGTGAGCTCGGCCTGGGCCGCGCTGAACACGATGGTTTCCTGGGGCAGCCATTCCAGTGTCGCACCGGCTTCGACTGTCAAGTCGAGCTGCTGGAACGCCGGGCCGCTGGCGCGGTACCACTTGGCTGCGCCGGGGCTGGTCAGTTGCGCCCAGGCGCCTGCGCCAACGTGGGCGCTGATGTCCAGGCGATCACCGCCGGCAATCCCGCCGGGCGGGTGCACGATGATGTGCTGGCACACCTCGGGGCCTTCGGCGTACAGGTGCTTTTGCACCCGCAGCGGGCCGAGGTGGCGGCGCATCACCGGGCGGGTGGTGTCGCCGAAACGCGCGTAGCCGAGGTTCAGCTCGGCGTGCCAGCTGGGGGTGAACAGGGCAGGGGGAACGGGCAGGTTCATGTGTTGGACTTATTGTCGGGACGCCACAGATTAGATGGTAACGAGGCCACGCACACCCTCGCTTTCCATATTTTCACCACGGCCCTGGGCGACGATTTCCCCCCGGGACATCACCAGGTACTGGTCAGCCAGTTCAGCGGCAAAATCGTAGAACTGCTCCACCAACAGGATCGCCATATCGCCACGGGCCGCGAGTTTTTTGATCACCGCGCCAATCTCCTTGATGACCGAGGGTTGGATGCCTTCGGTGGGCTCATCGAGGATCAGCAGGCGCGGACGGCTGGCCAGCGCGCGGCCAATCGCCAACTGTTGCTGCTGGCCGCCGGACAAGTCGCCGCCACGCCGGTGTTTCATTTGCAGCAACACCGGGAACAGCTCGTAGATGAAGGCCGGGACTTCCTTGGCTTCGGCACCGGGGAAGCGTGCCAGGCCCATCAGCAGGTTTTCTTCCACCGTCAGCCGGCCAAAAATCTCGCGGCCCTGGGGCACGTAGGCGATGCCCGCGTAGACGCGCTGGTGCGGCTTGAAGCCAGTGATGGCCTTGCCTTCCCAGTTCACCGCGCCTTCCTTGGCGGGCAGCAGGCCCATCAAGCACTTGAGCAAGGTGGTCTTGCCCACGCCGTTACGGCCGAGCAGGCAGGTGACTTCGCCGACCTTCACGTCAAAGGACAGACCGCGCAGGATGTGGCTACCGCCGTAGTACTGGTGCAGTTTTTCGACTTGCAACATATCCAAAACCTCCTCAATTCCCTTGTGGGAGCGGGCTTGCTCGCGAATGCGGTGGGTCAGTTCATGCATCTGTTACTGACCCACCGC
>NZ_JANLGL010000082.1:0-24683 GCF_024655625.1 Pseudomonas sp. 18.1.10 | reverse complement strand
TCAGTCACTGATGTGCCGACTGATACACCGCATTCGCGAGCAAGCCCGCTCCCACAGTTTTGATCTGCGTTGTTACTGCCAGCTGCGAAGCAACCCTGGCAATTCCGCCAGGTTACGAATCTCGGCATCCGGGCGCTTATCCGCATCCCACACCTTACCCGTCGGGTTAAACCACACCGCCCGCAGCCCCGCCTGTTGCGCCCCGGCAATGTCATCCCCCGGATGATCGCCGATATGCACTGCCGCACTGGCCTCCACGCCACCGCGCTTCATCGCCTCCTGGAATAATCGTGCATCCGGCTTGGCGATGCCGATATCTTCGGCGCGCAGGGCAAAGTGGAAGTAGTCGGCCAGCCCGACACGCTGCACATCGGCATTGCCGTTGGTGATGACTCCTAGCAGGAAGTGCTGGCGCAGCGCTTGCAACATCGGTTCTGCTTCAGGGAACGGGGTGAGCTGATGGCGCGCATGGATGAACGCTTCAAAGCACACATCGGCCATTTGCGTGGCCTCGGGCTGTGGATAACCGGCTTGCTCAAAAGCATGCATCAACACACGCTGACGCAGGAGGCTGATGCGGTGTTTCAGCTCGGGATCGCGTTCCAGCACCTGCTGGCGCAGGTTGGCGAAATGCTCCAGCGGCAACTCGCCGACCTCTGGTGCATGGGTGGCCAGCCATTCGCGCATCGACGCTTCGGCGCTGATGATGACGGGTACGTTGTCCCAGAGTGTGTCGTCCAGGTCGAAGGTGATCAGCTTGATACTCATGAGTCGCCGCCCTTGATGCGTTTGGCCCGTGGATGGGCGCTGTCGTACACCGTTGCCAGGTGTTGGAAATCCAGATGGGTGTAGATCTGCGTGGTCTTGATGTCGGCATGGCCGAGCAGTTCCTGCACGGCGCGCAGGTCCTGGGATGACTCCAGCATATGGCTGGCAAACGAGTGCCGCAGCATGTGCGGGTGCAGGTTCTGCCCCAGTTCGCGCTCGCCGGCGGCCTTGACGCGCAACTGGATGGCACGCGGTCCCAGGCGTCGGCCTTGCTGGCTGACAAACACCGCATCGTCGGCCGGGTTGGTCAGCAGCCGCAACGGCAGCCACAGCTGCAAGGCTTCGCGGGCTTTGCGGCCCACCGGCAGCACGCGGGTCTTGCTGCCCTTGCCGAGTACCTGCACCAGGCCGTCCGCGAGGTCCAGTTGATCCAGGTTCAGGCCGGTCAGCTCCGACAGGCGCAGGCCCGAGGAATAGAACAGCTCCAGGATCGCCTGGTCGCGATGGGCGAGGAAGTCGTCTTCGACCGCACCATCGAGCAATTGCAGGGCGCGGTCGGTGTCGAGGGTCTTGGGCAGGCGTCGTTCGCCCTTGGGCGGCGACAGGCCGTTGGCCGGGTCGTGGTCGCACAGGCCTTCACGATTGAGGTAGTGATAGAGGCCGCGCACCGCCGACAGCAGGCGCGACAGGCTGGGCGACGATTGGCCGGCCTGGTGCAGCCGTGCGACCAGGCTGCGCAGGCTCTGGATATCCAGGGCCTTCCAGCTGCTGATCTGTTGTTTTTCACAGAACGCCAGGACCTTGTTCAAGTCCCGCCGGTAGGCTTCCAGCGTATGGGGCGACACCTGGCGCTCGTTGCGCAGGTGAGCGCAATAAGCGTCCAGTTGCCGTTCCATGGCTAGCGCACCGCGCGCAGGGCGCTGGTGAACCGTGGCAGGACGCGGCCCAGCACTTCGGCGATGTAGGTCAGGAACAACGTGCCCACCGAGCTTTTGTAGTGCGCCGGATCACGGCTGGCGATGGCCAGTACGCCATGCAGGCCTTGATGGCTGAGGGCGACCACGGCGGTGGAGCCGATCTGCTGGCGCTGTTCGGCGCCGAAGAGGAAGTCCAGCTCATGCTCGCGCAAGGTGCCGCTGATGGTCTTGCCTTCGGACAGCAGGCCACCAATGGCGGTTTGCGCATCGCTGCCGCTGACCCAACGGCCCACTGGCATGGGGTTGTCGCTGAACAGGATCAGGCTGACAAAGGGCACCTGGAAATCCTGGCGCAGGCTGTCTTCCACGGCGATCACCGTTTCTTCCAGGCTGGTGGCGTCCATCAGTGCGAGGATCAGGCGACGGGTTTTCTCGAACAGGCGGTCGTTGTCGCGGGCGACATCCATCAAGTGCGAGAGCTTGTGGCGCATTTCGATATTGCGCTCGCGCAGGATCTTCATCTGTCGCTCCACCAGCGACACGGTGTCGCCACGCTGGTGGGGGATGCGCAGGGCCGGCAGCAGTTCTTCGTGCTCGACGAAGAAGTCCGGATTAGCCTCAAGGTACGCCGCGACGGCAGCGGCCTCCAGACTGTCGCTCGGGGATGCTTGTGCGGGTACTTGAGGCTTATCGGTCATTAGCTGGGCTCACTCATAGACGGACCTGTCCTTCGTATACACGCGAGGCCGGCCCGGTCATCAACACCGGGTGGCCTGGGCCTGCCCATTCGATGGACAAACGTCCACCGGGCAGGTCGATCAACAGCGGCGAATCCATCCACCCCTGGCTGATCGCGGCCACGGCCGCGGCGCAAGCACCGGTGCCGCAAGCCTGGGTTTCGCCGGCGCCGCGTTCCCAGACGCGCAATTGCGCGCGGGAACGGTCGATCACCTGTAGGAAACCTACGTTGACCCGTGCCGGAAAGCGCGGGTGGTGTTCGATCTTCGGCCCCAATTCATGCACGGGCGCGTTATTGATGTCGTTGACCCGCAGCACCGCATGGGGGTTGCCCATGGACACGGCGGCGATATCGACGGTCTTGCCCTCAACGTCCAGCGCGTAACTGGTAGCCTGCTCGGTGGCCTGGAACGGAATGTCCGCCGGCACCAGGCGTGGCGCGCCCATGTTGACGCTGATCTGGCCGTCGCTGCGGATGTCCAGCTCGATCACGCCGCTCTTGGTCTCGACGCGGATCTGGCGCTTGGCGGTCAGGCGCTTGTCCAGCACAAAGCGCGCGAAGCAGCGCGCACCGTTGCCGCACTGTTCCACTTCGGAACCGTCGGAGTTGAAGATCCGATAACGGAAATCCACCTCCGGATTGCTCGGCGCTTCAACGATCAGCAACTGGTCGAAACCAATGCCGGTATGCCGGTCACCCCATTGTTTGGCGTGCTTGGGCAGGATATGCGCGTGCTGGCTGACCAGGTCGAGGACCATGAAGTCATTGCCCAGCCCGTGCATCTTGGTAAAACGCAGCAGCATGGCTTACTCCGGCAGCAGGCTTTCGCCAGCATACAACTCGGCTACCGTCTCGCGGCGACGCACTTCAAACGCTTGATCACCGTCCACCAGCACCTCGGCGGTACGGCCGCGGGTGTTGTAGTTGGAACTCATGACAAACCCGTAGGCACCGGCCGAATGCACGGCCAGCAGATCGCCTTCTTCCAGGGCCAGCTGACGATCCTTGGCCAGGAAGTCGCCGGTCTCGCAGATCGGGCCGACGATGTCGTAGGCGCGGGCTGCGCTGTCGCGCGGCGCCACGGCGGTGACATTCATCCAGGCCTGGTACAGCGCCGGGCGGATCAGGTCGTTCATCGCCGCATCGACGATGGCGAAATCCTTGTGCTCGGTGTGCTTGAGGTACTCGACCTGGGTCAGCAGCACGCCCGCGTTGGCGACGATATAGCGGCCCGGCTCGAACATCAGCGTCAGGCCACGGCCTTCGATGCGCTCGCGCACGGCCTGGATGTAATCGGCGATCAGCGGCGGTTCTTCGTCGCGATAACGCACGCCCACGCCGCCACCGAGGTCGATGTGGTGCAGGTAGATGCCGCATTCGCCGAGACGATCAACCAGCGCCAGCAGGCGGTCGAGGGCATCGATGAACGGTGGCAGGGTGGTCAGTTGCGAGCCGATGTGGCAATCGACGCCCAGTACTTCCAGGTTCGGCAATTGGGCGGCGCGGATGTACACGTCCTCGGCGTCGGCAATGGCGATGCCGAACTTGTTCTCTTTGAGACCGGTGGAAATGTACGGGTGGGTGCCGGCATCGACGTCCGGGTTGACGCGCAGGGAGATCGGCGCGCGAACGCCCATCTCGGCGGCCACCACTTGCAGGCGCTCCAGCTCGTCGGTGGACTCGACGTTGAAGCAATGCACGCCCACTTCGAGGGCGCGGCGCATGTCTTCGCGGCTCTTGCCGACACCGGAGAATACGATCTTGTCAGCCTGGCCGCCGGCGGCCAGTACACGTTCCAGCTCGCCACGGGAGACGATGTCGAAACCAGCGCCCAAACGCGCCAGGACATTCAGTACACCCAGGTTGGAGTTGGCCTTGACCGCGTAGCACACCAGGCTCGGCGTGCCTTCCAGCGCGTCGGCAAAGCTGCGGTATTGGGCTTCGATGTGCGCACGGGAGTACACGTAGGTCGGGGTGCCAAAACGTTCGGCAATCGCGGACAGCGCCACGCCTTCCGCGAACAGCTCGCCGTCCCGGTAGTTAAAAGCGTCCATGGATTTCCCTTAGTAGGTGTCGTGCTTGTGCGCTTTGGCAGGCTTTTGCTGCGACGATTGCGCCTGTTCATTCGGGTCTTTGCTGTCATCGGGCAGGTACAGCGGGCCTTTTTGACCACAGGCACTAACGAGGCAAGCGACCGCGACGAGCGCAGCAAGGGAAGAGATCAGGCGCTTCATGGCGAAATCCTTGAATATGCATTAATTGCGCCCGAGTATACCGACCACCTGCCAGCTTGCCTATGCGCCGAAATACCCGTCCGACGGGGGTTTGCCGAGACGGCTGTGAAGCGGACTACGCTGGCTGGGGATATTTCATACCGCCAATCGCGATGGGATCGGTATCCTTTGCAATCGGCCGGGCTCGCCCGTATCGTGCGGCGCTTGAGCAAAACCAGACACTTTTGAGGTTGCCACAATGAGTTTGACCGAAGCCCGTTTTCACGACTTGGTGGATGCTACCCAGCAGGCGCTGGAAGATATTTTCGACGACAGCGGCCTGGACGTGGACCTGGAAAACTCGGCGGGCGTGCTGACCGTCAAATTCGAGACTGGCCAACAGCTGATCTTCAGCCGCCAGGAGCCTTTGCGCCAACTGTGGCTGGCCGCGCGTTCCGGTGGCGTGCACTTCGACTACGACGAAGAAAGCGGCAAATGGCAGTGCGACAAGAGCGAAGAGCTGCTGGGCGAAATGCTCACGCGCTTGGTCAGCGAATATACCGGCGAAGAGCTGGATTTCGACGAGATCTGATCGTGACGCAGCCCACACCCGTACGCCCGCCCAAGCCGCTGTTCAGCAATGTCAGCCCGGCGGTGCCGTCACCTTGTATCAGTTTGTGTCGCCTGGACGAGGAAAAAGTCTGCCGCGGGTGCTTTCGCCACGTCGAAGACATCCGTGAATGGCGCTCTGCCGACGATGCCCGACGCCGGGTGATCTGCGCCGAGGCCGAGCAGCGCAGGGCCAGCGCCTGAGGTCGTCTTGTTTATTTGTGACGCTGTGGTAGTGTCCGGCTACGCCTCAACTCATCGAGGCCCGTGAGAACCCCGCCTTTTTCTGGCGGGGTTTTGCTTTTTTGTGCAGAAAAAAGGAGTCTGCCTGAATCATGACCACCGCACCGTCCATCATCCTCACCCGTCTTGACGTGCAGCGTCTGGAGCAACTGATCGACCGCCTGGGCGACGAGTCTCCTGGCGTCGCCGCGTTGCAAGCCGAACTCGACCGCGCCGAAGACGTGGTTGGCCACGATGAAGTGCCTGCGGGTGTCGTGACCATGAACTCCAGCGTGCATTGCCGTGAACAAGGCAGCGGCAAGGACTACCACCTGACCCTGGTCTACCCGAAACACGCGAATGCCGATGAAGGCAAGATCTCGATCCTGGCGCCGGTGGGCAGCGCGTTGCTCGGCCTGCAAGTGGGCCAGCACATCGATTGGCCAGCACCGGGTGGCAAGACCCTCAAGCTGGAATTGCTCAGCGTTGAAGGCCAGCCCAAGGATGGCGGCCCTTTCCCGCTCTAAACCTGGTTCAGCGCCGCGTTGAGCGACAGCTCCAACTCGGCCTTGTAGCGCAGGTACAGGTTGCTCGGGCTTTGCCCATCGCCGAGCAGGCCTGACAGGTCCAGGTCCGTGATGTAGCAGCGGTAGCGCTCGGTTTCCCGGCGCTGCCCGACGATCTCCTGGGCGACCACGGCAAACAGCTGGTCGCCAAATTCCAGTTCGCAAAACTCCCGCTGATTGCAGTACAGGGTCACGCCCACCTGGCCGGGTGCGGCCTTGCCGATAATCGCCTGCACGTCATAAAACGGTTTGTTCGCCGAGTTCTGCGGTGCTGGTCGAGGCTCGACGGTACGCGCGCGGTTGCTGCCCGACGGCAACAGTTGGTAGTACAAGACCTGCACTTCACCCAAGGGTTGTTGTGTGTCCAGCGGTGCCAGGGCTTCGCGGCGGAAGAGGATCGATTGCAGGAAGCGTTGCAACGGCGCCAGCAGGCTCTGCTCATCATGGAACGGCAAGCGCTGCTGCCAGAGCGCATTGAACTCATCCAGCACATACAACTCGGCCACGTCTTCGTTGATCCGGTAGAACACCTGCACGGAATCGGCCATGCCCATGGGCAGCAGCAAGGCCAGGTCGTGGTCTTCCAGGGCCATGGCGTCCAGGTGCAGCGGGCTGTAGCTCGCCAGCTCTTCACTGAGGTAGGCGATCAGCGCGTCCTGGGTCGGCAGCGGTATGTGAGTGGCCTGGCCCGGAACCAGCTCCATCACGTGGTAGTGCTGCTGCACCTGCAACAGGTAGCGGTGGTTGCCCTGGCCGAGCAGCAGGTTCTGCGCGGTGTCGAAGATTTCTTCGACACGCTGGGCAATGAACTGCGCACGGTTGTGACAGAAACAGCGCACCCGCAGGCGCGGCAGGTGGTCCGAGGGCAGTTGGTTGAGGTAGTCGCGCAGGCAATCGAGCAGGGCGTGGGGGCCGTCGTAGCGGCTAACCAGCACTTCGTTCCAGCTATTGAGCGTGACCTGGTCCAGGGTCAGCACCAGGTTGTCGCGCACCCCGGCGTAGCTCAAGGAGTCGGTGCGCTCGGTGGTCATCAGGATGTTCAAGTCGCGGTGATGCTTGAGCGGGTCGACGCCGACGTTGATTAGTAGCAACACTTCTTCCGGCACCGCCGCGCGCAGCAGGCGTTCTTCATCGACGCTGGCCAGGGGCAGGGCGATGCTCTGTTGCAGGCTGCCCAGCAGGTTGAACAGCTCGAATTCGGTCATGTCGCTGAGGCCTGGGTGCAAGGCCAGGCGGGTGCTGCTGTCGATCACGCCATTGCGATGGCACCAGGTGAGCATCTCCAGCAAGTCGCGGCTGCGCTTGATCGGCGCGAAGTGTTCCGACTCCTGGGCCGTCAGGTTGCCGTTGTACAGGCCCCAATAGTGTTGGCCGGGTTCCTTGCGGTTGGGCGATTGCACCAGGGTCAGGGTGTCTTCTGCCAGGTCCGGGGCGATGCCCGGGTTGATGAACTCGACTTTGCCGGCCTTGCGCTCAAACGCCGCATACAGGCGGCGGCCCAGCACATTGAGGTCGCGTTTGTTGACCAGGCTGGCAGTTTGTTCGGTGCGGGCGAATTGCGTGAGGAAGCGGTAGCTGTAGTTCAGCTCGCTGACCAGGGCGCGGCGCTCGGAGGCGACCTGGCGCACTTTCCATTGGCTGCGGCTGTCCAGCAGGGCCAGTTGGCGCTGGTCCCAGCCCCATTCCTGGGCCAGGCGCTCCAGCAGCAGGCGTTGCCAGCTGGTGGTGCGCTGGCCGGCGCTGAGCTTGCGGTTGACCTTGAGGTACAGCGCACGCCGCACCAGTTCCAGGCGCTCGGGTTCGTTGCGCGCCTTGAGGTATTCCTCGATGCGGCGGTAGACCACGATGTACGGGTCGAGCTCATCCAGGTCCATCTGGTTGGCGAACACCGCCCGCTTGAAGCGCAGGCTCAGGCAATGCACGCGGGGGTGTTCGCTGGCGTAGACCTCGGTCAGCAGCAGCTTGAGCACCGACTTGTAGGGCGACTCGATGCCCTTGAACAGCTGCCACAGCCCGGCACCGATGAATTCTCCGGGGGGAATGCGCGCCAGGTGGCCGAGGTCGAGGGTTTCATCGGCGCGGATAAACCGCTTGGAGATCAACGTGTGGGTGAACTCGGCGTAGCGGGCTTCTTCGTACACCGGCACCAGCCACCAGATCGGCGTGCGCCCGGCGAGCCAGATGGCGGTGCGGTAGAACTCGTCCAGCAGCAGGTAATGCTGGGTGGTGCCGCAGTCGTCGGAACTGAGCTGGGCGTCGCGCTCGCCGAGCACAAAGCGGGTTGGCTCGATCAGGAAAAAATGCGCCTCGGCCCCCATGCTCAGCGCCCAGGTTTCCAGGAGCTGGCATTTTTTGCGCAGCTCGGCCAGTTCGTTGTCGCCGAGGTCCGGCGCGTGGCACACCCACACGTCCATGTCGCTCTGGTCAGCCTGGGCCAGGGTGCCGAGGCTGCCCATCAGGAACAGGCCGTGGATCGGTTGCGGCGGGTTGCCGTGGCGCGGCTTGTAGGAAAACGAGCGGGTCAGGCGCTGGGCTTCGGTCAGGGCCTGGGCGTCGGGTTCGAAGTTCGACAGCCCGGCGGGCGTGCTGCCGGAGACATAGCCGGGCAACAGCGGATGATTGACGTGGAAGAACAGCGGCAGCAGGGTCAACACGCTTTGTTGGCGTGGGGTCAGCCCTTCGACGGCGCGGGCCATGCGGCCGGCGTTGAGGGCCATGAAACGCGCGCGCAGCTGGGCCAGCACCTTGCGGTCGATGCCTTCGTCCAGGTCAGGGCGGATTTCGTGGGTGCGGGTCATGTCGGACTCGGTGGCGCGCAGGGCCCGACGTGGGCGGCCGTGTTGGAGTTTACAGCCAGTAGCGTAGGAGGTTTAGAAGGTAATCGGTTTTTGGCGTCAGAACTTTAGCCCTTTCACCGCAATGCCCCCGGAATCCGCATTGGGCGGACTCCATGGGCGGTATCAGGGGTCAGGCAGCTTCTTTGGTGCTGGCAGTGGTCAGGATGGTCAGCAGGGTTTGGGCTTGTTCTGCGGCGTCACGACCAAGACTGGTCAAATAGCCGCCATCCGGCTGGTCGATCAGACCTTTCGCGTGGAGGCGCTTGGCAGCGGCGATAGCAGTGGGGGCGGCGGTCTGGTGGACTTTCAGACCTTCCTTGGTGCTGTCTAATGGGAAGAGTACAAGGATTTCCAGTTCGGCAACCAGCTCAGGGGTATACGACATACGGACTCCAGACTTTCTAAGAATTTATTAGAGGCTAGCAGGCCATAAGGTGAACGCACTTTGCCGAACTGTCCAGTGTGTTGCCGCGTGTTGGATTTATTGCTTTTCCGGCGGCAGTTCCGGCAGGGCGCGCAGCGCAGTTTCATACCATTCGGTATTGAACGCGCGGTCCTCTTCCAGCAGTGCGTCGATCTCGACGGCAAGCACGTGGGCCATCAGTTGCAGGATCTCTTCACGCTCGTAGCCGACCAGGGTCAGCTTGTTGAAGGTGGCTTTGGCGGCCGGTGGGTTTTCGCTCTCGATCTGGTTTTCGATGGCTTCGATCAGGGTGGTTTCGGCGAATTCTTCTTCGTCGTTGTCGATATCGGTCGGCTCGCTCATGGCAGGCTCCTCAAGGAAAGGACGCCAGTCTACCCCCATTCAGGCAGGTGATGCTGCTGGTCAGGCGGGGCCTTCGGATCTATAACTCATGCAGCCAACCCCACACTCGGCCTGGAGGCAGTCGCAATGCTCAAGCTCTACGGATTTTCGGTCAGCAACTACTACAACATGGTCAAGCTGGCGCTGCTGGAGAAAGGCCTGACTTTTGAAGAGGTGCCTTTCTACGCGGGCCAGACGCCTGAAGCCCTGGCCGTGAGCCCTCGAGGCAAGGTGCCCGTGCTGGGAGTCAAGCAGGGTTTTATCAACGAGACCAGCGTGATCCTCGAGTACCTCGAGCAAACCCAGGAAGGCCCGGCGCTGCTGCCGGCGGACCCGTTCCAGCGCGCCCAGGTGCTGGCGCTGTGCCGGGAAATCGAGCTGTACATTGAGTTGCCCGCCCGGGCGTGTTTCGCCGAGGCGTTTTTTGGCATGCCGGTACCGGAGGCGATCAAGGACAAATCCAAGGCCGAGCTGTTGCTGGGGATGGGGTCTTTAGGTCGGCACGGCAAGTTCGCGCCTTACGTAGCGGGGGAGAATTTCACGATTGCGGATCTGTATTTCATGTACAGCGTGAACCTCGCCTGCGGGGTGGGCGAGAAGCTGTTTGGCCTGGATTTGCTGGCGCAGATGCCGGCGGCCAAGGCGTTGCTGGACAAGCTGCATGCGCTGCCCAATGCCCGGAAGGTCGCGGCGGACAGGGAAGCGGCGATGCCGGCGTTTATGGCGATGATTGCTGCGAAGAAATAAGCCAGCACGAGCGGATCAAGTGTGGGAGCGGCGGTGCGACGATTCGACTTGCTCGCGAAAGCGGTGGGTCAGCCAGCGTATGTAGCGACTGACACTCCGTATTCGCGAGCAAGCCCGCTCCCACACAAGCCCGCTCCCACAGTTGACCGAGGTGTCTGGTAGTACTCGGTTACCTGTGGGAGCTGGCTTGCCTGCGATGCTTTTAGCGGCTGGCGAGCAGGGCCTGGCCACGCGCGACGGCGGCCTTGACCTGCGCCGGCGCAGTCCCGCCAATATGGTCACGCGCATTCACCGAACCTTCCAGGGTCAGCACGGCAAACACGTCTTGCTCGATCTGGTCGCTGAACTGGCGCAGTTCTTCCAGGCTCATTTCCGCCAGGTCCTTGCCGGTGTCCACGCCGTACTTCACGGCGTGGCCAACGATTTCGTGGCAGTCACGGAACGGCAGGCCACGGCGCACCAGGTAGTCCGCCAGGTCGGTCGCGGTGGAGAACCCGCACAGCGCCGCTTCACGCATGATCGCGTGCTTGGGCTTGATCGCCGGGATCATGTCGGCAAACGCGCGCAGCGAGTCGCGCAGGGTGTCGGCGGCGTCGAACAGCGGCTCCTTGTCTTCCTGGTTGTCCTTGTTGTAGGCCAGGGGTTGGCCTTTCATCAGGGTCAGCAGGCCCATCAGCGCGCCGAACACGCGGCCGCTCTTGCCACGTACCAGCTCCGGCACGTCGGGGTTTTTCTTTTGCGGCATGATCGAGCTGCCGGTGCAGAAGCGGTCCGGCAGGTCGATGAACTGGAATTGCGCGCTGGTCCACAGCACCAGCTCTTCGGAAAAGCGCGACAGGTGCATCATCGCGATGCTGGCGGCGGCGCAGAATTCGATGGCGAAGTCCCGGTCGGACACGCCGTCCAGGGAGTTGCCGCCCACGGCGTCGAAGCCCAGCAGTTGTGCGGTGTATTCGCGATCGATCGGGTACGTGGTGCCGGCCAGTGCGGCGCTGCCGAGCGGCATGCGGTTGGCGCGCTTGCGGCAGTCCACCAGGCGCTCATAGTCGCGGCTGAGCATTTCGAACCAGGCCAGCAGGTGATGGCCGAAGGTCACGGGCTGCGCGGTTTGCAGGTGGGTGAAGCCGGGCATGATGGTGCCGGATTCACGCTCGGCCTGTTCCAGCAGGCCTTTTTGCAGGCGGGTGATCTCGGCCAGGATCAGATCGATCTCATCACGAATCCACAGGCGGATATCGGTCGCGACCTGGTCGTTACGGCTACGCCCGGTGTGCAGTTTCTTGCCGGTCACACCGATACGGTCGGTGAGGCGGGCCTCGATATTCATGTGCACGTCTTCCAGGTCGACGCGCCAGTCGAACGTGCCGGCTTCGATCTCACCGCGGATGGTGGTCAGGCCATCGATGATGCTGTCGCGCTCGGCGTCGGTCAGCACGCCGACCTTGGCCAGCATCGTGGCGTGGGCGATCGAGCCCATGATGTCGTGGCGGTACAGGCGCTGGTCGAAGGTGACGGAGGCGGTGAAGCGGGCGACGAAGGCGTCGACGGGTTCACTGAAGCGGCCGCCCCAGGACTGGTTGGTCTTGTCGGTGCTCATGGATTCGCTCGTGATCTGCTTTAAAGAGGCTTGGAGGTGTGCCGGCGATAATAACAGGGTTGCCCGTGGAGGCGGTGCTACGGGTGGTCGGCATTTTTATTTGCACGAAGGGTGGCAAAGTGCCTTGCCGCCGGACGCGTCCGGGAAGAGACTGGACTCGGGTGTTTATTGAAACGATATTTGACGATAGAGCAATGTCGTCGCAGTGAGCGTCTACAGTTGCACTGATAGAGCGTGAATGCACCAAAGCCGGGTGATGCGGTCAGAGCCCAGGCTATTCATTCATAAGGGGGGTATTCGGATTGTGTATCAGCAAACCCTACGACGATGCCCGAAGTCAGAAGGTCTTGGGCGCAATTGAACAGGTCCGGGTAAATATGGGTGCCACTCTCAGGGCACTTTTTGCCGCTCGCGCTAGTCTTAGCGTGGATCGCTGTGACGCAAGTCACCGCACCTGTCTACGCTATCCTTGTGCGAGACTCACGCAGGAATCCAGCGCAATATGAATGTCCTGATCGTTGAAGACGAACCCCAAGCCCGCGAGCGACTGAGCCGTTTGGTCAGTGAACTCGAGGGTTATACAGTCCTTGAACCGAGCGCCACCACGGGCGAAGAAGCGTTGACGCTGATCGACAGCCTCAAGCCGGACGTGGTCTTGCTCGATATCCGCCTGCCGGGCCTCGATGGCCTGCAAGTCGCCGCCCGCCTGAGCGAACGCGAGTCGCCGCCGGCGCTGGTGTTGTGCGCGGGGCCAGAAGATTTCCCGGCGCAGACCCTGGAAGCCAGTGGTGTCAGCTTCCTGGCCAAGCCGGTCGAAGCGGGCGCCCTGCTCAAGGCCCTGAAAAAAGCCGAGCGCCCCAACCGTAGCCAACTCACCGCCTTGACCCAGCCGGCTGCCCAAAGTGGCAACGGGCCGCGCAGCCATATCAGTGCGCGTACGCGCAAAGGCATCGAGCTGATTCCCCTGGACCAGGTGGTGTACTTCATTGCCGACCACAAGTACGTGACCCTGCGTCACGAGGCTGGTGAAGTGCTGCTCGATGAGCCGCTCAAGGCCCTGGAAGATGAGTTCGGCGACCGTTTCGTGCGTATTCACCGCAACGCGCTGGTCGCCCGTGACCGTATCGAGCGGCTGCAACGTACGCCGCTTGGGCACTTCCAGTTGTTCCTGAAGGGGCTCAATGGCGATGCCTTGATCGTCAGCCGACGCCATGTAGCCGGCGTGCGCAAGATGATGCAGCAGCTTTAGCCCAAGGGCTTTGGCGCTGCCTGCTGTCCTTATCCCGGTGCGACGCGGCCAGGGAGGCCCCGCACTTGCTGATTCAAATCAAAGCGTATTTGCCTGAGCTGTTATTATCTGCCGTATCTATTCAGTACGGATTGATCCATGTCCTCTCGCGAAATCCGCATCGCCACCCGTAAAAGTGCCCTGGCCTTGTGGCAGGCCGAATACGTCAAAGCACGCCTGGAGCAGGCCCACCCAGGCCTCGTGGTGTCCCTGGTGCCCATGGTCAGTCGCGGCGACAAGCTGCTCGACTCGCCGCTGTCGAAGATCGGCGGCAAGGGCCTGTTCGTCAAGGAACTGGAAACCGCGCTGCTGGAAAACGAAGCCGACATCGCCGTGCATTCGATGAAAGATGTGCCCATGGACTTCCCCGAAGGCCTGGGCCTTTTTTGTATCTGCGAGCGCGAAGACCCGCGCGATGCCTTCGTCTCCAATACCTACGCCTCCCTGGATGAATTGCCCTTGGGCAGCATCGTCGGCACCTCCAGCCTGCGTCGCCAGGCGCAGTTGCTGACCCGCCGCCCGGACCTGCAGATCCGCTTCCTGCGCGGCAACGTCAACACGCGCCTGGCCAAGCTGGATGCCGGTGAATATGACGCGATCATCCTGGCCGCCGCCGGGTTGATCCGCCTGGGTTTCGAAGACCGCATCACCTCGGCCATCAGCGTCGAAGACAGCTTGCCAGCCGGTGGCCAGGGCGCCGTGGGCATCGAATGCCGCACCGCCGACAGTCAGATTCACGCACTGCTCAAGCCCCTCGATCACCACGACACCGAAGTGCGCGTCACCGCCGAACGTGCCTTGAACAAGCACCTCAATGGTGGCTGCCAGGTGCCAATCGCCTGTTACGCCGTGCTCGAAGGGGAAAACCTGTGGCTGCGCGGCCTGGTGGGCGACCCGGACGGCGGCACCTTGCTGACCGCCGAGGTGCGTGGCCCGCAGGCTGACGCTGAAGCGTTGGGTATTCAGGTGGCCGAAGCGCTGTTGGAACAGGGCGCCGGCGCCATCCTGCAAAAAGTCTACGGCGAGGCCGGCCCGCAGTGACCGACTGGCGTGTGCTGCTGACGCGGCCTGCCGAGGAGTCGTTGTCCTTGGCGGCGTCCTTGTCGGCGGCCGGGATTTTCAGCAGCAGCCTGCCGTTGCTGGACATCGAGCCGTTACCCGTCACCCCCGAACAGCAGGCGGTCTTTCGTGACCTGGGCCGCTTTTGCGCGGTGATCGTGGTCAGCAAGCCCGCCGCACGCCTGGCGTTGCAACAGCTGGACCACGCCTGGCCGCAGTTGCCGTGGTTCAGCGTCGGCGCGGCCACGGGCCAGGTCCTGGCCGATCACGGGCTCAACGTTCACTATCCCGAAACCGGTGACGACAGTGAGGCCTTGCTTGCACTGCCGGCCTTGCGCGAGGCTATCGCACGGCCCGGTGCCCAGGTGCTGATCCTGCGCGGCGAAGGCGGTCGGGAGTTGCTCGCTGAGCGTTTGCGCGAGCAAGGTGCTAGTGTCGTCTACCTGGAGTTGTACCGTCGCTTCCTGCCGAGCTATGCCGCCGGGACGCTGATGCAACGCATCCAGTTGGAACGCTTGAACGGCCTGGTGGTCAGCAGTGGGCAGGGTTTTTTGCACCTGCAAGCCCTGGCCGGTGCCGATTGGCCAGCGGTGGCACAATTGCCGTTGTTCGTGCCGAGCCCGCGAGTCTATGAGATGGCGCGGGCTGCCGGCGCAGAAAAAGTTGTGGATTGTCGCGGTGCGAGTGCCGCGGCTTTGTTAGTGGCACTGCGCAGCTATAGCGCGACCACTCTCTGATACGCAAAGGACGGATACGTGAGCGAAACAGCCTTGCCCAAAGAAGAAACCCAACCCGCACTCGATGCGCCGGTTGAGTCACCGGTCACTGCGCCACGCCGTGGCAACGGTTTGGCTGTCGTCGCCTTGCTGCTCGGCGCCGCCGGTGTTGCCGCCGGTGGCTGGGGGATCTGGCAGGTCCGCGCCCTGCAAGCCAGCAGCCAGCAACAGCTGGGCCAGGTGCGCACGCTGGATGACCAGGCCCAATCCCTCAAGCAGAGCCAGCAACAGTTGGCCGCACGCCTGGCACAGTTGCCCGGCGCGCAGGAGCTTGAAGAGCGTCGCCGCCTGGTGGCCCAGTTGCAGGGCGATCAGCAGCGCCTCAGCCAGCGTCTGGAAACCGTGCTGGGCGCCAGCCGCCAGGATTGGCGCCTGGCGGAAGCCGAGCACCTGATCCGCCTGGCCAGCTTGCGCTTGTCGGCCCTGCAGGACATCAACAGTGCCCAGTCGCTGGTCCAGGGCGCCGACGAGATCCTGCGTGAACAGAGTGATCCGGGCTCCTACGCCGCGCGTGAACAGCTGGCCAAGAGCCTTGCCGCACTGCGAAGCACCGAGCAGCCGGATCGCACCGGGCTGTACCTGCAACTGGCGGCACTGCGCGACCAAGTGGTGCAACTGGCCGCGATCGCACCGGAATACCAGCTCACCGAGCCGGCCTCCCAAGGGCGTCCGACCACCGATACGGATAGCCGCTGGAGCCAATGGTGGGAGCAGATTTCGCGCTACTTCCGCATCGACTTCAACCCTGACGACAACATCCGCCCGTTGCTGGCCGGCCAAGGCTTGAACCAGGTGCGCCTGGCCCTGAGCCTGGCGCTGGAGCAGGCGCAATGGGCTGCGCTGAACGGCGAGACGGCGGTGTACAGCCGCTCGTTGGGTGAGGCGCGCAGCGTGCTGCAAGACAACTTCAACCAGGACAACCCGCAAAGCAAAGCGATGCTGGCGCGTATCGCCGAGCTTGAGCCCAAGGCCGTGTCGGTGGTGACACCAGACCTGGCGGCGAGCCTGGCCGCGGTGCAGGCGTACCTTGAGCGTCGCCACTTGTCTGCTGACGAAGCCAAGGCGTCGGCTGGCAAGCCGGCCACCCAGGAGTAAAGCCGATGAAGCGTTTCTATGTGGGCCTCGTGCTGGCGATTGCAATCGCCCTGGCACTGGCGGTGGGCATCTCGAAACACACCGGCTACGTGTTGATTACCTATCCCCACGTGCTGCATTACGAATCGAGCCTGTGGGCGACCTTGGTGGCGGTGTTTGCCATCGGCCTGGCGATCTACCTGGTGCGCCTGCTGTTGAGCCTGGTGACCACCTCAGGTGGCGTGGTCAACCCATGGTCGCGCCGTAACCGCAGCCGCCGTGTGCAGATCGCCATCGAGCAGGGGCAGATGGACCTGGCCGAGGGCCGCTGGGCCAGTGCCGAGCGCCACTTGCACCGCGCTGCCGAAGCGGAACGCCAGCCATTGCTCTATTACCTCGGCGCCGCGCGTGCGGCCAACGAGCAGGGCCGCTATGAAGAGTCTGACGGTTTGCTGGAGCGCGCCCTGGAGCGCCAGCCACAGGCCGAACTGGCAATCGCCTTGAGCCATGCGCAACTGCAGCTGGACCGCGGTGACACCGAGGGCGCCCTCGTCACCTTGCAGGCCATGCACGAACGTCATCCCCACAACGCCCAGGTGCTGCGTCAGTTGCAGCGCCTGCACCAACAGCGTGGCGATTGGTCGTCGGTGATCCGCCTGCTACCCGAGTTGCGCAAGGACAAGGTGCTGCCCGCCGCCGAACTGGCCGAGCTGGAACGCCGCGCCTGGGGTGAGAACCTCAGCCTGGCGGCCCAGCGTGAAGAGCAGGGCGAAGCGGGCTTGCAATCCCTTGAGCGAGCCTGGCAGCAATTGACCTCCGCCCAGCGCCAGGAGCCGCAGTTGGTCCTGGCGTATGCCGAGCAATTGCGCCAATTGGGCGCCGACGCCAAGGCCGAAGAAGTGTTGCGCGGCGCGATCAAGCGCGGTTACGACAGCCACCTGATCCGGCTCTATGGCTTGCTGCGTGGCAGTGACCCGGCGCGGCAACTGAAGTTTGCCGAAGGCTGGCTCAAGGACCATCCGGGCGATGCCAGCCTGCTGTTGACCCTGGGTCGCCTGTGCCTGCAAAACAGCTTGTGGGGCAAGGCGCGCGACTATCTGGAAAGCAGCCTGCAGGTGCAGCGCAATCCCGAAGCCTGTGCCGAACTCGCACGCCTGTTGGCCCAACTGGGCGACACCGAGCGCAGCAACCAGCTGCTCCAGGAAGGCCTGGGCCTTTTGGATAACCGTCTACTCGCTTCACCGTTGCCGGTACCTGCGCGCGTCTGAAGTAGGAAAGATGCGAGGGTTGGCGCAGATGCTTCTGACAGCCAACCCTTCAAGCCAGCGTAATTCCTCGGTGCAGCGGGATTCGTAACAAACTCCTACATAGCGCTTCGTTATGTCCTCCGCGCTCTGGCGGGATGTCCTCACGCTTTCGCGGAATCGTCTGCTCTAGCGCGTATTGAAAGGGGTCAGGCCTTTCCTCTACCGTAACGACCTATCTTCTGCGGTACGGATAAGCAATGTCTTTGGCCCCCTCACGCACCTTGTTTTTCCTGGCGTTCATCGCTGGCGCGCTGACGTTGGGTGTGTCTTTCTACCTGGAATATGGTGCGCTGCTGCGCCCCTGCTTCCTGTGCCAGGTACAGCGGGTGTTTCTTGCCACGTTCATGCTGGTCAACCTGATCGCGGCCATCCATAACCCCAAGCGCTCCGGAGCTGGCCTTTACGGGCTGGCGGGCATGGGCTGCGCCTTGCTGGGTGCTTTCACCGCTGCGCGTCAGGTATTGCTGCAAAGTATTCCGTCGGGCGCGGTTCCAGAGTGTTGGCCGAGCCTGCAGGACATGCTGGAAAGACTGTCCGTGTGGCAGGCCGTCCAGGCTATTTTCAACGGCACCGTCGATTGCGTGGAAATCAATTGGACGCTGTTCGATTTGAGCCTCCCGGAGTGGAGCCTGTTGTTCTTCGTCGTGATGCTTATCCTGGGCGTAATACCGTTTTCGCGGCTGTTGCCCGGCCTGCATTTGCGGCAGGGCTAGCACCTGAATCAGTTCAATGGTTGTAGGACGGGATTAAACACTTGTATGAACTTTCTCTCCTGCGTACCTTGAAGCCATAGTCTTGCGGGCATAATCTGGCCCGCACGCGTTATCGAAACCGTTTGTCCGATGCGGCCTTGTCCGGTTGCGGCTTTATCCTTGAAGTGTTGCGCGGGCACCAGGCGGCAGCGCCCCTATAGGGAAGAGAGATCATCATGCTGGAAAGTTGTCAGAATGCTCAGGAACGCTGGGGTGGGGTGCACAAGCTGATCGACAGCTGGTTGAAGGCACGTCATGAACTGGTTCGGGCCTTTGATGCGCTTGGCGCCAAGCCCGAGGCGCTGGCTGAGAACCGCGAGCCGTTGCAGGACTTCTGTGGTGTGTTGGTGGACTACGTGTCAGCCGGCCATTTCGGTGTCTACGAGCAACTGACCAAGGAGGCGGAAGCCTTCGACGATCAGCGTGGCCTGGATCTCGCTGAAACCCTCTACCCACGCATCGATGTGATTACCGAGAAGCTGTTGGTGTTCACCGACCTGTGTGATGCCGGCAACTGTGTGGCCGAGAAATTCAAAGAGCTGGGCGGCCTGCTTCACGAGCGTTTCGAGCTGGAAGACTGCCTGATCGAAGTGCTGCACAACGCCCATAAGGAAGAGCCTGCTACCCAGGCTTGATCGCGGATGGCGAGATAAAAAACGGTGCGCATGGCGCACCGTTTTTTTTTGCTCAATGGCGGGTGGCGAGCAGTTCGATCTCAAAGATCAGCGGTGTGTAAGGTGCAATCAATTCGCCGGCACCGTCGGCGCCGTAGGCCTGGGCAGACGGGATGACCAGCCGCCATTTTGCGCCGGTCGGCATTTGTTGCAGCGCGCTGGTCCAGCCACTGATTACGCTGTCCAGGCGAAACCATTGGGGCTGCGCGCTCTGATCGAACACCGTCCCATCGGGCAGCCGCCCCACATACTTCACTTGCACTTCATCCGTTGCCAGCGGCTTGGCGCCACTGCCGGGTGTCAGCTCTGTGAGCAGGATGCCGTCGGCCAATTCGCGCACGCCGCGGGCGGTTTTTTCCTTGGCTAAAAATTGCTGTTCTGCGGCGAGTGCTTTTTCACTTTGAGGTGCCTGTGCATCGGCTTCGCCCTGTGCTTCGTGCTGGGCGAGAAGCTGTTCGATGCGTGCGTTGTCGAGCGCCAGCGGCTTGCCTTGATAGGCTTGCTTGAGCCCGTCGATCAAGGCCTGGATCTGCAGGCCGGGGACTTCCTGGCGCAAGCGTTCACCGAGGCTGGCGCCCAGGCTGTAGGCAAGGTCGTGCTGGTTCTGGTCAGTGGTTTTGGGCGGCGATTGTTCGCTCGCATTGGCCACCGAAATCGCCAGGCCAAGTACAAGAAAAAGGTAACGCGACATGGGCATCCTCCCGCCGAAAGTGCGACGGATTATGCCAGTGTGAGTGGGTAAAAAGTGCCGGGGTTTTTCGTTATAACGATAAGAATTTTCGCACGGTGCAACGCCAGGCAAACGATACTGTCAACAT
The DNA here is from genome assembly GCF_024655625.1 of Pseudomonas sp. 18.1.10. Classification (NCBI taxonomy): domain Bacteria; kingdom Pseudomonadati; phylum Pseudomonadota; class Gammaproteobacteria; order Pseudomonadales; family Pseudomonadaceae; genus Pseudomonas; species Pseudomonas sp. 18.1.10. The sequence continues at coordinate 4,915 of NZ_JANLGL010000082.1, read as the reverse complement.
GCCCTAGCGGCGGTAAGAGCAGAGGGCTAGTATGAGCCGCACCCACGTCAGCCAGGAGGTAAACCATGTCGGCCAAACAGAAGCCTGTAAATACCCCGTTGCATTTACTCCAACAACTGTCGGGCAGCTTGCTCGAACATCTGGAAAGCGCTTGTTCCCAAGCCCTGGCCGATGCAGAAAAACTGCTCGCCAAGCTGGAAAAACAACGCGGTAAAGCGCAAGAAAAGCTGCACAAATCCCGCACCAAACTGCAAGACGCCGCCACTGCCGGCAAGGCCAAGGCACAAGCCAAAGCCAAAGACGCTGTCAAAGAACTCGAGGACCTGCTGGACGCCCTCAAGGATCGCCAAGCTGAAACCCGCGGCTACATTTCCCAACTCAAAAAAGACGCTCAAGAAAGCCTGAAACTGGCCCAGGGCGTTGGTCGTGTGAAGGAAGCCGTGGCGAAAGTATTGGGTGCTCGTACACCTGCAAAAGCCGTAGCGGCAAAGGCGCCAGCCAAAGCTGCTGCCAAGCCAGCGGCTAAAACCGCTGCTGCAAAACCAGCTGCCAAGCCAGTTGCCAAAACCGCTGCCGCGAAACCAGCCGCCAAGCCAGTAGCTAAAGCCGCTGCTGCGAAACCAGCCGCCAAGCCAGCTGCCAAAACTGCTGCTGCAAAACCAGCCGCCAAGCCAGCTGCCAAAACCGCTGCTGCGAAACCAGCCGCCAAGCCAGTTGCCAAAGCCGCTGCTGCAAAACCAGCTGCCAAGCCAGTAGCTAAAACCGCTGCTGCGAAACCAGCTGCCAAGCCAGTTGCCAAAACCGCTGCTGCGAAACCAGCCGCCAAGCCAGCTGCCAAAACTGCTGCTGCAAAACCAGCTGCCAAGCCAGTTGCGAAAACCGCTGCTGCAAAACCAGCCGCGAAGCCAGCTGCCAAACCTGCTGCTGCGAAACCAGCTGCCAAGCCAGTTGCCAAAGCTGCCGCTGCAAAGCCGGCCGCTAAACCAGCTGCCAAACCTGCTGCTGCAAAACCAGCCGCTAAGCCAGCTGCCAAACCCGCTGTTGCAAAGCCTGCCGCAGCCAAACCAGCACCGGCCAAGCCAGCTGCACCTGCTGCTGCCGCGTCCACCGCTCCAACCGCACCGGCCAGCAGCACGCCTGCACCGGTAGCGCCAAGCTCTACCCCAACCAGCGCTTCCTAAGTGCCGGTGGCCATGACGCGCAGCTGCTGCAGCGCGTCATGGTCAAGGTTGGCGGCATCCTCAGCCGCCAGTCCTTCCAGCCACTGTTGTTGACCTTCCCCTATCGACCATGCCTGCGCCAACGCTTCCAGGCGTGTCAGCAGTTCCCGCTCGGCCTCCAATTCCAATGCCTTGATCCGTTCACGCAGCGCCGCCAATGGCTGATCCTGCTGTGCCATGACGCGCCATTGCACACGCACCTGTCGTAACGGTTCGATCACCTGCGTGCGCCATGGGCGGGCGAGCTGTTGCAAGGCCAGCACACGCTCAGGCGCAGCCGCTACGCCGCGCTGCTCCAGCCAGGCACCACAGAGCAACAGGCACACATCCGCGCCTTGTTCCTGCAAGCGCAGGCAAGCGGCTTCGACGCCCGGCCGGGCGTAAGTCGAGAGGGCAAAGCTCCACAGGTCAGCGCACATATTCACACCCAAGCCAGCGGCCAACGAAGCTGGTAGACTCCGCCGCCATTATGATCCGACTTCAAAGCCTAACATTACAGCGTGGCCCGCAACGTCTTCTCGAAGACGCCGAGCTGACCCTGCACGCCGGTCACAAAGCCGGCCTGATCGGTGCCAACGGCGCCGGCAAATCCACGTTGTTCGCCCTGTTGCTGGGTGAGCTGACCCCGGATTCCGGGGACTGCTTGCTGCCCGCCGACTGGCGCATCGCCCATATGCGCCAGGAGATCGACACCCTGGACCGCATCGCGATCGACTACGTGCTCGATGGCGACCTGCGCCTGCGCCAGGTGCAGCACGACCTCGCCGAGGCCGAGAAAGCCCAGGACGGCGCCGCCCAGGCGCGCCTGCATTCGGAACTCGACAGTGCCGACGGCTACACCGCCGACGCCCGTGCGCGCAAGATGCTTGCCGGCCTGGGCTTCACCAACGAACAGATGGACCGCCCGGTCGCCGACTTCTCCGGCGGCTGGCGCATGCGCCTGAACCTGGCCCAGGCGCTGATGTGCCCGTCCGACCTGCTGCTGCTCGACGAACCCACCAACCACTTGGACCTCGATGCGATCCTGTGGCTGGAGGACTTCCTCAAGAGCTACCAGGGCACCTTGTTGCTGATTTCCCACGACCGGGATTTCCTCGACGCCGTGGTCGATAACATTGCCCACGTCGAACAGAAGAAAATCACCCTCTACCGTGGCGGCTACACCGCGTTCGAACGCGCCCGCGCCGAACGCCTGGCCCAACAGCAGCAGGCGTTCGAGAAGCAGCAGGCGCAACGTGCGCACATGGAAAGCTACATCGCCCGGTTCAAGGCCCAGGCCACCAAGGCCCGTCAGGCCCAGAGCCGGATCAAGGCCCTGGAGCGCATGGAAGAGCTGTCGGCGGCCCACGTCGATTCACCGTTCGACTTTGTGTTCCGCGAGTCGGTGAAAATCTCCAGCCCGTTGCTCGACCTCTCGGATGCGCGCCTGGGTTATGGCGAAAAAACCATCCTGGAAAAAGTGAAGCTGCAGCTCACGCCGGGCGCACGCATCGGTTTGCTTGGCCCCAACGGCGCGGGCAAGTCGACGCTGATCAAGAACCTCTCCGGCGAGCTGCAACCCCTGGCCGGTCGCCTGACCCGTGGTGAGAACCTGGTGGTGGGCTACTTCGCCCAGCATCAGCTGGACTCCCTCGACGCCAAGGCCAGCCCGCTGTTGCACCTGCAACGCCTGGCGCCGACCGAGCGCGAACAGGTGCTGCGCGACTTCCTCGGCGGCTTCGACTTCCGTGGCGCGCGTATCGACGAGCCGGTGCTGAATTTCTCCGGCGGCGAAAAAGCCCGCCTGGCCCTGGCGTTGATCGCCTGGGACCGGCCGAACCTGCTGCTGCTCGACGAACCGACCAACCACCTGGACCTGGAAATGCGCCTGGCGCTGACCATGGCCTTGCAGGAATTCAGCGGTGCGGTACTGGTGGTGTCTCACGATCGCCACTTGCTCAAGAGCACCACCGACAACTTCCTGCTGGTGGCCGACGGCAAAGTCGAAGAATTCGACGGCGACCTCGACGACTACGCGCGCTGGCTGACGGATTACCGCCTGCGCAACGCGCCGGTCAGCAACACGCCGGTCAACCCGGACAAGACCGACAAGAAAGCCCAGCGCCAGGCCGCCGCCGCGTTGCGCCAACAACTGGCGCCGCACAAGCGTGAAGCCGACAAGCTGGAAGCCGAACTGGGCAAGGTGCACGAGCGCCTGGCCAAGATCGAAGCCAGCCTGGGTGACAGCGCCGTGTACGAAGCCGCCCGCAAGGATGAATTGCGCGACCTGCTGGCCGAACAGGCCAAGCTCAAGGTGCGTGAAGGGCAACTGGAGGAAACCTGGATGGAAGCCCTCGAATTGCTCGAAACCCTGCAAGCGGAGCTGGAGGCGCTGTCCTGATGGAAGCCTTGCAGTTGCCGCTGCCGCCGCAGTGGGTCGAGCCTATCTGGATCGGCGTGCAAATCCTGCTGATCCTGCTGGCCGGCTACCTGGCCCAGCGTTTTGTCGCCAAGGGCCTCACGCGCCTGGGCGAACGCTACCCGTTCCCGCCGCAACTGCTGATGCCGCTGCGCGGTGGCTTGCGCTGGCTGATTATGGGCAGCGCGCTGATCTTTGTGCTGGAGCGCGTGGGCGTGTCTGCCACGGTGCTGTGGACGGCGCTGTCGGGGTTTGTCGCCGTCGCGGCCGTGGCCTTCTTTGCCATGTGGTCGGTGCTGTCCAACCTGTTGTGCGCGATCCTGATCTTTACCGTCGGGCCGTTTCGCATCGGCGACATCGTCGAGCTGGTGGACACCGTGGACAAACCGGGCGTGAAAGGCCGCGTGGTGGCGATCAACCTGCTGTATACCACGCTGATCGAAGTGGCCGAAGCCGGTACCGACAGTGCGATGGTGCAGGTGCCCAACAGCCTGTTCTTCCAGCGCTCGGTGCGCCGCTGGGTCAGCCCCGCGTAAAAATTCTATAGCCAGGCCTCGGTCGTCGGAGTTAGCTTAACGCTCACGACAGATTTGAAACGAGGTGTGTAATGGCACTCGATACATGGCTGGCCTTTTTCGTGGCCAGTTGGATCATCTCCCTATCCCCTGGTGCCGGCGCCATCGCTTCGATGTCCAGCGGCCTGCAATATGGCTTCGCGCGCGGCTACTGGAATGCCATTGGCCTGCAAATCGGCCTGGCGATGCAGATTGCCGTGGTCGCCGGCGGCCTGGGTGCGATTCTGGCGACGTCGTCTACCGCGTTCTATGCGATCAAATGGTTTGGCGTGGCCTACCTGGTGTACCTGGCCATCAAGCAATGGCGCGCCTTGCCCATGGACATGAGCGATGACGCGGCCGTGCGCCCGATCGGCAAGCCGATGGCGATGATGTTCCGTGGCTTCCTGGTCAATGCGAGCAACCCCAAGGCCTTGGTGTTCATGCTGGCGGTGCTGCCGCAGTTCGTGAACCCGCAGGCACCGCTGGTGATCCAGTACGTGATCCTGGGCGCGACGATGATCTGCGTGGATATGATCGTGATGGCGGGGTATACGGGGTTGGCGTCGAAGGTGTTGCGCTTGTTGCGTACGCCTAAGCAGCAGAAGCGGATGAATCGTACGTTTGCCGGGTTGTTCGTGGGGGCTGCCGGCTTCCTCGCCAGCCTGCACCGCGCCACGGCATAACAGACGAAACCGGATCAAAACTGTGGGAGCTGGCTTGCCTGCGATAGCGGTGTACCT
>NZ_JANLGL010000081.1:0-24832 GCF_024655625.1 Pseudomonas sp. 18.1.10 | reverse complement strand
AATGCGGTGAATCAGTCACACATGTATTGACTGACACTCCGATTTCGCGAGCAAGCCCGCTCCCACACAAGCCAGCTCCCACAGTTTGATCTTGGTGTGTCAGGTGGGTATTAGAGCTTCACCACCTGATGCACCTGCTCCGCACACGCCCGTGCCTCCTCGACCATCTTCCCAAACGCCGCGCTGACCATTTCATCGTGGGTCAGCCAGCGCATCTTCTGGGTCAGGCGATAGTGATAGCGCAATGCGCCGCCTTCGCGCTGGCCTTCAAGGTCCAGGTCGTACCACGGCGAGCGCACCTGGCAGCCGGGGATGGCTTTTTCCATCTGCCCTCCGCTCAGGGTGACGGTGTAGTCATTGGTTTCCGGGTTGCCCAGGTCCAGGTCGGCCAGCTGCCCCTGGCGGCGGTAGTAGACGAAGGCATCCCAGCGGCCTTTGAGCGACTCATCGGTGTAGACGTAGCCATCCGCCAGTTTTTCCAGCGCGCGCTGGTCGTTCATGGTTGCGTTGACGCGATACCCGTCGTGTACGACAAAACCACTGGCCGCGCGGCTGACGTGGCAGTCGCTGATTTCATGGCCGAAGTTGGCGCAGATGTTCTGGTCGGTGGCGGTGGTGCCTTGTTGGCGATCGGCGACGCTCAGTTGCATCAGCGGCAGGCGGCTGAAGGTGAGGGTGGCCTGGATCGCAGCGTTGCCTTGTTTGTCGTAGTGCACCTGTTTGTCCAGGCGCAGGCTGGTTTCGGGGCGTTCCAGCGGGATATGTTCTTTGCGCACCTGGCCCTGGGCGTCGTTGACCAGCACCCAGCGGTCCTGGATATCGGGCATGGTCTGGCCCGGGGCAAACACCGGGTTGGTCGGGTCCAGCCACCAGACCTGGCCGCCCACGTCGGCGCGCACGATGGCGTGGTTGGGCGCGTTGGTACCGGGGATCAACAGCGACTCCACCACATCGCCACGGCTGACCCAGGCGGTTTCGGCGGGGATGCCGCTGGCCTTGAGCATGGCGGTCAGCAGGATCGCCAAATCCTTGCAGTCGCCATAGCCGTGCTGCTCGATTTCCGCCAGGTTGAACGGCACATAACCGCGCTCCGTGGCACGCCAATCGCCGAGATAGCGGTAGTGATCGTTAAGGTGCTGCATCAACGCCCCGACCCGTTCGGCGGGCGGCAGGTCGTGCGCGGCGGCGACGGCAGCTGCGCTCTGTGGCGGCAGGCTGGCACCGAGGATCTGGTTGTAGCGCTGGGCGAAATCGCCGAAGTACGCCTGTTGCTCCACGGCGCTGCCCACTTCGATGCGTGGGATGCGCAGCAGCGCGGCGTTGGATGATTCGTTGATGTAATTCAGAAAGGTCGGCGCTTTTTGCACCACGTCCAGGGTCTTGCCGTTGGCCGAGGGCGTCACCTTGAAACCCTCGAACAGCTCACTGCGCCACTGGATCGGCCGCTCGGCAGTAAAACGCGCCTTGAAGCGGTCGCGACGGGCCGCACTGGGGCCGAACTTGAGGGCGTAGTGAAACTGCGTCATCAACGGTTTGGCAGGACGATGCTCGCGCACCGTGTAGCGAACCTGCGTGCCGACGCGCAGGTTGGGGAAGGCCAGGGACGTCTGCTTGTCGCGGCTGAAACCCTGGTCCGGGTTGGGCGCGGTGCGCGTGTCGATCTGCGTGGCCGCCAGGGCAACCGGCTTGGCGCCGGGCTGGGTGGATTGCGCGCTGATGACTTCAAAGGTGTCGCCTTCGGAGTAATCGAAGTCGATGCGCGAGAGCATCTCGCGGCCGTTGGGCTTGAGGATGGTGTAGTGGTAGGTGGTGGTGCAGTCGGTGCTGGCGTCACGATTGAAGTGGCAATGCAGCTCGGTGTCGCTGGCCAGCGGGGCTTCGGCCAAGGGTTGCAGCGCGGCGAAAACGGAGGGAGCAGCGAGCCCCAGACTGATGGCAAGCAAAGGACGGTAAAACGCAAAACGGTACATGGGCGCCTCGGGTGACACATTGAAACAGCTACCTGACAGGTAGCGAGAAGGCGCCGGATGATAATGGATCGCAACGGAGAAGGCCAGGATTGTTCGACAATCTAATTGGCTGAAAGTCCCGAGATAGAGCCTTTTGATTGATTTATGTCAGGGTTTTAGCAGTTCGAACTCGGCGCTGGCGAGTTGCTCGCCGTTGACCAATACGTGCACTGCATGTTTGCCGGGATAGTGCTTGCGGGTAGTCAGTTCACGAATATGTTGCTCGCGCCGAATGCTCTGCCGTTCCCCCGCGCCCAGGATAAACGCCTTGAGCTTGAACACCTTTTTCGCACTGTGCCCCGCGCTTTTCACGTAGTCGATGGCGTAGTCCACCACCAGTTTCTGCGCGGAGTCAGCGGTGGATTCCAGGTTGAACGACAAGCTGATCCGCTCGCCCAGGTTAATCACCGCCGGGGTCACGCTCAACTGATGAATCTTCACCTCGGCCTTGGCGCCGGCGCCCATGATGGTCAGCGCGCGGGTGTTGCCTTGCTTGATTAGGCTGCGCAGGGCGTGGCGTGCGATCCAGGCGGTGTGAGGGTTGTCCAGTGACCAGCCTTCAATCAGCGTGAGGACCCAGTCCGGATGGTCCTTGGTGATGTCATTGAGGTGGTTGGCCACCGACTTGCGCACGTACAGGCTGGGGTCGGCCTTGAGGTTGTCGAGGATCGAGGCGCACAGCTGGGGATTGGCCTGCACCTCGGCCAGGCGAAAGGACCACGGCAGGCGCGGTCGCGAGCCTTCGCTGGCGAGGCGGCGCACATGGTCGTTGGCGTCCAGCGACCAGGTTTGCAGCACCGCCAGGGTGCGCTCGAAGTCCTGCAGCAAAAAATGCCGTATTGCGAATTCGGATGAGCCAAACGTGGTGAAAAACTTCAGCGCGGCCATGGAGCGTTCGAAGTCATCCAGCCCGTAGCTTGCCACGTAGTGCGGCAGGAACAGGCTGACAAAGCTGCTGTTCAGGCGCGGGGCCAGGGCATACAGCCGTTCCAGGGTTTGTGGGTAATCCAGGGGGATCACCGCGTGCAGGCTCTCGCTGACCCGCGCCATGCGCTGCAGCACCGACAACTCGGCCAGCCCGGCCTTGGCGTGCTTGAGAAAACCCTTGGCGTCGAACGCCGGGTACACCGCGCTCATCTCGCTGGCGATGTGTTGCAGGCGTTCGACGTTGAAGATTTCTTTCAGGGCCGGGGTGCTTTGGTCGGTCATCGGTGAGTCCATGGGGGGGATTTAGAGAAACCAGCGGTATTCCCTGGCGTGAATCTCTTGCTGGAACGCCAAGTGGTCCTGGCGTTTGTTCTCGCAGTACACGTCGACAAATTCGGCGCCCAGCTTATCGCGCAATACGGGTTGGTGTTGCATGGCGCGCACCGCATCGAGCATTTCCACGGGGAAATCGGTGCCGCTGCTGCGGTCGTCGTTCAGTGGGGCGATGGGTTCGCGCTTGGCTTCAAGGCCGTGCTCCAAGCCGACGAGGATTGCCGCCAGCACCAGGTACGGGTTGGCGTCGGCACTGGCCAGGCGGTGTTCGATACGCAGGTTGCGCGGGTCGGAGTCGGGGATGCGCACACACGCGTCGCGGTCTTCAAAGCCCCAGCTGGCGCGGGTCGCGGCGTTGACCGTGCCACCCAGGCGGCGGAAGGCGTTGTGGTTGGGTGAGAAGATCGGCATGCAGTGCGGCAGCAGTTCCAGGCAACCGGCCACGGCGTGGCGCAGCGGTTGTTGCTGGTGCGCCGCCAGCAGGTTGTTGCCGGCAGCGTCGTACAGGCTGACATGCACATGCATGCCGCTGCCGGGGTATTGCAGGTAAGGCTTGGCCATGAAGCTGGCGCGGTAGCCGTGTTTCAGCGCGACGCCACGGGTGCTGCGGCAGAACAGGGCGGCCCAGTCGGCGGCGCGCAGGCCGTCGTCGAGGTGGCCGAAATTGATCTCGAACTGCCCGGGGCCGATTTCGGCGGTAATTACGGTGATGTCGATGCCTTGGTCCTTGGCCGTCTGCGCCATGTCGTCGAGCACTTCGCTGAAGCGCGACAGGCGTTCGATATGCAGGTTGGGTTGGTCGTCGGCGTCATCGCTCAGCGGGTCGCGGGCGAATTGCGGCAGGCCGTCGGCGAGTTTCTTGTCGAACAAGTAGAACTCCAGCTCAAACGCCACCACCGGGTGAATGCCTTTGTGGTGCAAACGTTCCAGCACCTTGGCCAGCACTTCGCGGGGTTCGAACTCGATGGGCGCTTCGGTGCCGTCCGAGGTAATCAGCATCTGCCCCAGTGGCTGCGATTCCCAGTTCACCGGCTTGAGCGTGCCAGGCACCAGGCGCCGGTTGGCGTCTGGGTCGCCGTCGTTGAAGCAATAATCGCCAATCTTGAACAAACCACCCTGGACCCCTAGCAACACCGCGTTCTGCGGCAGCTTGAGCGGGCTGCCGGCGGCAACTTTTTCCAGCATTTCGATGGGATAACGCTTGCCGTAGAAATGCCCGGGAATGTCCAGGGCGATCAGGTCAACGTAACGCACGTCGGGGTGGGTCTGGCGAAAGGTCCGCACTTCGGCCAGCAAGGTGGAGGAATGGCTTTTCACGGGTGCAGCTCCTAGTTGTAAACCCACAGCACGCGGGCGGGCAGGTCGGTCAGGTTGGCGTAGCGACAGTGGGCGAAACTGGCCAGGTGAAAGCTGTCGCCGGGGCCGAGGGTGACGGAATCGGTTTCACCTTCTACCCACAGCGTCAATTCGCCCTCCAGGACGAAACCGGCCTGCTCGGCGCGGTCGCTCATGGTCTGTTCACCGCTGCTGGCGCCGGGGGCGAGCAGGCTGTCGAGCATTGAAAAGGCGCCGTTCATGCTTGGCGACACAAGGATGTCGGTGATGCCGTTGGCGTAATACACGGTGCGCCGCTCGTTGGGGCGGGTGATCCAGTCCACGGCCTTGGGTTTGGGCTGGCTGTAGAAATAGGTGGTGGGCACGTCGAGGGCGTGGCTGATGGCAGTCAGGTCCGCCACGGTCGGGCGTGACAGGCCGCGCTCCACCTGGGACAGGAAACCCACCGAACGCTCGATTTTCTGGGCGAGCTGGGCGAGGGTGAGCTTCTTGTGCTTGCGCAGATCGTGGATCAGCGCGGCGAGGGTGGCGAGTTCTTCTTGTGGGGTCATGAAATTTATGTCGAATAATTTCATGAAAAATTACATGAATTATTTCATGCGGGCAATGGGCGATCTGCCACAGGTTGGGTGCAGGCTTGAACATCCGGGTTGAATGATCCCGTGCAGCAGCGGTCGGAACCTGGGTACGCACCATTCATTGAAGGAGCACCCATGAAAGCCAAATCCCTCGTTGCCTGCCTGTTGGTCGCCACCAGCCTGTCCACCGCCAGTTTTGTCGTGCAGGCCGCTGATACGCCCCAGGAAACCGTGCAGCCTTCCAACATCAACACCCGTGACCTGAAAGAAGGCGACCGTGCCCCGGATATTCTGATGCGTAAGGAATCGGCCGTCAGTGATTGGAAAAAACGCGGCCTCAAGCAGCCTGAGCAGGACAGCCAGTGGGCGCGGGTTGGCGATAGATTCGTGCTGCTCAAGACCACCAACGGCACCATTCTCGAGATCACGCCCGTCAAGAAATGACCTTGCATTTTGTCCCTGCTCCTGAGTTAAGGTAGCCGGCTGTAGAGGCCGCGTTACCTTGAAAAAAGAGAGCAGGATGCTTGCCACAATAAGAAACTACCCCCGCACCGTGAACCTGTTGCTGTCCGCCACGTTGATGCTGACGCTGGCCAAGGCGATCACCTTTCCCTACCTGGTTATCTACCTCACCCGCAGCTTTGCCCTGGACATTACCCAGGTCGGCCTGGTGATCGGCAGTTCATTGATCGTCGGTTCATTGCTCAGCGTGTACGGCGGTTTTCTCGTCGACCGCATTAATAGCTACCGGCTGTTGCTCGGCCTGAGTGTGCTGTTTGTGCTGGGCTTTATCGGTACGCTACTGGCGCAGAATATCTGGGCGTTCTATAGCTGCCTGATCCTGATAAACCTCGCTTATGCGGTCATCGACATCGCCGTGAAGGCCGGCTTTGCCAGCCTGTTGCCGGAAGAGGCACGCAGTGAGGTGTTTTCCATCAAGTACACCCTGACCAACATTGGCTATGCCGTCGGGCCGGCGTTCGGCGCGGTGGTGGCCAAGTTCGATATCAGCCTGCCGTTTATCCTGTCAGCGCTGCTGGGTGCAGGGTTTTTCCTGCTGTACTGGCGCTGGGGCGACCGCACGCTGACCACGGTTGATGCCACGCAGAAGCCGGTGTCGTTTGTGGCCGTTGGCCGCGTGCTGTTGAAGGATCACCGACTGGTGTGCTTCACCCTGGGCGGGCTGCTCAGTGCAGTGGTGTTCGGCCAGTTCACGGCCTACCTGTCGCAATACCTGGTGACCACCACCACTGCGGAATACACCTACACCGTCATCAGCGCCGTCCTTACTACCAACGCCGTGCTGGTGATTGCCTTGCAGTATGTGATTGGCCGACGCATTTCCCACCGCCACCTGAGCCAGTGGCTGATTTTCGGCTTGAGCATGTTCATGCTGGGGCTGGTCGGCTTTGCGCTGTCCACCAGCGTGCTGTGGTGGGTGCTGGCGATGGCGGTGTTTACAGTGGGGGAGATTATCGTGTTTCCGGCCGAATACATGTTTATCGACCGTATCGCCCCGGACCACCTGCGCGGCATGTACTACGGCGCGCAGAACCTGTCCAACCTCGGTGCGGCCCTGGGGCCGGTGTTGTGTGGGCTGGTGCTGGCCAGCCTGCCGGCCCACTACATGTTCTACATGCTGGGGGCGTTTATCGTGGGCGGCGGGGTGTTCTATTTCATTGGGGCGTCGCTGAAGGCCAGTCCTGCAGCGTGAGCTTGCCGACGGTGTTGCACTGCAATTCGTAGCGCAACTCTTCCACCATCTTTTCCACTTCTTGCGGGGTCTGCAGCCGGTTGGTGCTGATCCCGGTCACCACCAGGTCCACCCGGCCGGTATCCAGGTCGTAGACCTTGAGGGTCAGGGACGCATCCCGGCACAGGGTGAATTCACAGGTCAGCGGCGACAGGCCTTCTTCGATGCAATTTCGCAGTTGAGAGAGGGTAAACATGCAGGTTCCTTCAGGGCATGAACTTCGACACCTGAAGGTTATTGATTGCCCGCGCGCGCCATAAGGCGAATTCGCACTAGGTGTACTAGTGCATTTGCACTTCAAGCGCCTACTTTTTAAGCCGCAGTTCACCGGCAAACAACCCGCGTTCACGGGCCCAGACGATGGCCGCGCTGCGGCTGTGCACGCCGAGTTTGGAGTACACCGTGGCCACATGGTTGCGCACGGTATTGGGTGCCAGTTTCAGGCGCGAGGCGATTTCCTTGTCGGCCAGGCCTTCGCAGATCAGGCCCAGTACATCGCGCTCGCGGGCGGTCAGGTCGGTAAAGGCGACGTTCGGCAGGTTGGGGCTGTTGACGCTTTTGGCGTTGGCCAGTTTTTCGATCAGCGTCTGGCTGAACCAGGAGGCGTCCTGCATCACTTCCTCGATGGCAGCCACCAGTTCCAGCTCCGAGCGTTTGCGTTCGGTGATGTTCATCAGCACCAGCAGGTAGCAGGGCACGTCCTCGATGATTACGGTATCGGCGGACACCACGCAGTCGATCACCTCGTTACCTTTCTTACGCACCTTGAGGTCCTGACCGTCGAGGTTGCCGGACTTTTCCAGGGTGGCAAACAGCTGCGCACCCGCCTGGGGGCTGTCGATAAAGTCGATGTCTTCGATGGCTTTGCCGATCAGTTCTTCGCTGATATAGCCGGTGATGCTCATGAAGGCTTCGTTGACGTCCACCACCTGGCGGTTGTCGGCGCTGCACACCAGGGTCGGTACCGGCGTGAGGCGGAATGACTTGGCGAAGCGTTCTTCGCTCTGGCGCAGGGCGATTTCCGCCTTGCGCCGCGGCTCCAGGTCGGTGAAGGAAAACAGCATGCAGTCTTCCTCGTTCATGTCCAGCGGCTGGCCGGCGACGATCACCAGCTTGCTGCCGCCCGCGGGCAATTTCAGCTCGGCCTGCATCTGCGGGATGGTCGCCCCTTCGCCCAGGCGCTGGATGGCCAGGTCCTTGCGCTCGGCGTGTTCCAGCACGTCCAGCTCATAGACGGATTTGCCGATGACCTGGTCGCGGTTGTAGCCAGTCATCTCCAGGAAGCCCTGGTTGACCTTGATATAGCGCAGGTCGCTCAGGCGGCAGATCACAGCGGGTGCGGGGTTGGCATTGAAGGTTTTTTCGAAGCGCTGCTCGGCGCTGGCCCACTCGGTGGCATCGCTGAGGATCAGCACCAGCAATTCCGGCTCGCCGTGTGAGTCGCTGATGACCAGGCTGCGCAAGCGGTGGACCCAGGTCCTGTGCGCATCGTCGGTGGGCGTGACTTCTACCACCACGTCGCTGAATTCATCGCCCGCTGCCGCACGGGCCAGGGGGTAGCTTTCCAGCAGCAGGGGGTGGTTGTTGCGATAACGCAGGGCGAAGCGTTCGGCGTATTCCTGGGTGTTGGCGCCCAGTGCCTCGACGCTGTCAACACCGTGCATGCTCAGTGCGGCTTCATTGGCCCAGAGAATGGTCTGGTCGACTTCGGCAAGGATGATCCCGTCGGACAGGCCGGAGATGATCTGCTGCAATTGGCGGCGGTTGGTTTCTTTGGCGAGGACATCTTGGGGCATGGGGGCTCCGGCGGTTGGGCGCATGGGAGTACGACACTTGGAGCTCAGGATAGTGCAGGTAATTCCTTGGCGAATATGTAAGGTTTGGAACCACTCCTCTGCGCATGGCCACTAGTGGGAGGAACTTGCGGGTATCGGGGTTATTGACTCAGGCAGTTGCTGACTTTGATCGACGCGGGATAACGGCATATTTGTTCGACAGGCGCTAAACAACCATGATGAATGTCATTCAACAACCCCATTCCACCTTGGCGTTGTACTCGTCCCCCGAAAGCGCAGGGCACGCTAAACCGTTAAACGACCCAGCCACGCCGACAGTGGGTGCTTTGAGGGCTGGCACGGTGAGCCCCGTTGATGCACGCACCGACTACAAGCGTCAAATGGTCGAGCTTGCCGGTCAAGCCATCCTCAATTTCGACGAACTGAGCGATGGCCGTGTCCCGGACACCATTACCTTCGATGACCTGCAATATCGCATCACCGGAATTAACATTGCGGGTCTGCGAGTGACGCCTGAGATTGAAAAACTGGCGGAACAACTGTATGCCAACGGTGAGGAGTTCTTTACCGGGGGGAAGAACAGTAACCCGGTTATTCGTTGGGACGATCTCTGCATTAAAGCGGGTAAGTTTGACTTGATAAGTGACCATGCGCTGATCGAGCAAGTAGACAAGTATTTTGATGAGTACGGCGGCGGCGACGAGTATGTGAACTTCAATGAATTGAGAGAGGCAGCTGGGTTCAGGAAGACCAGCAAAACGTTCTCTGCCGAGGCACGGGATGTTGCACGGGAAATTCTGAGTCGAGAAAAGCTTTTAAAAAAACTGGATATTGGCGTCGGTTTTCTCGGTATGAATGGTTTGAATGACGACAGGTTTGATCGCGTCAACATCAGGCATACGTTGGAAACGGCTTCGAAAAAATCGTGGGCGAGGGTGCGTTAATTTTGCGCTGAGGCCTTGCAGTGACGGATGCCTGGGGTTGCCAAACCCGCCCGATTCTGGGAAAACCCCACCCTTTGCGCATCCTGTGAGACCTTCATGAGCAACGACGAACTCCAGATCACCGACATCCGCCTGGGCGACGGTAAAACCGTGGTCAAGGGCGCGCTGATTACCACCCAATACACGGGCACGCTGGAAGACGGCACGGTGTTCGACTCCTCCTCGGAACGCGGCAAACCCTTCCAGTGTGTCATCGGCACCGGACGTGTCATCAAGGGCTGGGATCAAGGCCTGATGGGTATGCAGGTGGGCGGCATACGCACTCTGTTCGTGCCGGCGCACCTGGCGTATGGCGAGCGCTCGATGGGCGCGCATATCAAGCCCGGCAGCAATCTGCGCTTTGAGATCGAATTGCTGGAAGTGCTGACGCGGGATGAATGAGGCAGGGTGAACATGGACGTTGATCGACAGGTGTTACCGGGTTGCACCGCTGAAGGCATTCGGGTGGTTGAGTTGGGCGATAGCGATCAAGCCGAATTGCAACGGTTCTTTGAGCAGGCGCCGGATTACTTCATCGCCGTCAACGGCGAGCCCGCCACGCCGACCGAAGCGCGTGAAGAGTTGCAGGGGGCGTTGCCGGCAGGGTGGAGTTGCACTCGGATGTACTGGCTGGGTTATCGCGATGCCAGAGACCGGTTGGTTGCCGTGCTGAACATCGCGGCGGATTTGCTGGCGGTCGGTGTGTGGCATATCGGCTTGCTGCTGGTGGATGCGCGCTTGCATGGCACTGGGCTGGCTCAGCGGCTGCATGCGGACCTTGAGCGGTGGGCTGCCGAGCACGGGGCGCGCTGGTTGCGGCTGACGGTGGTGATCGGCAATACCAAGGCCGAACGCTTCTGGCCCAGGCTTGGGTACGTGCAAGTGCGTACTCGTGAGGGGATCACGATGGGCCGGCAGGTGAACAGGGTGTCGATTCAGGTCAAGGCGTTGGCGGGTGGGCAGGTCGAGGATTACCTGGCGTTGGTGGCTAGGGATCGCCCCTGAACTGCCTGGGTTCAGGAAAGTGGTTCCTGAACCCATTCTGAAGAAATTTCCTGTTCACAATACGGACACTTTCCTACGGTTTACTCTGCCGCAGTCGGGGCGTAAGCTTCGCCCGTTTTCATCAATAGCGGAGACCCTCAGTGGGTACTTGTTCGAGCGACAGTAGTCGGCCGGTCCTGGTAACCGGCACAGCCTTGGCAAGGTAACGCGCATTCTTCCAATGCCGTTGTCTCGCCCTGCAAGCGAGAAGCGGCATCCCGGCAGCAGCCCGTCCTGGCGCCTGCCTGAATCCCTCTCATCGACGCTGACCCCCACCTGGGTAACCCCGGTGTGTGACCTGCTGCCTGGAACTCCCGTTTCTGCAAAGCCGCGCGGCGCGCATTTTCAGTGTGCCGCCGCGCTCATGGAGTTTTTTCATGCAAGCCATCAACAACATCAACTTCAATTCCCTGGTCGATACCCTGGTCAGCCTGTCCGCCGCGTTTATCCTCGGCGGCCTGATCGGCTTCGAACGCCAGTACCGCCAGCGCACAGCAGGTTTGCGTACCAATGTGCTGGTGGCAGTGGGGGCGGCGATTTTCGTCGATATGGCCAACCGCCTGGGCGGCGCGGAAGGCGCAGTGCGGGTGGTTGCGTATGTGGTGTCGGGTATCGGTTTTCTCGGTGCCGGGGTCATCATGCGCGAAGAAGGCAATGTACGGGGTCTCAATACCGCCGCCACGCTCTGGGCGTCGGCTGCGGTGGGGGCCTGTGCCGGTGCCGACCTGATTCTCGAGGCGTTGCTGGGCACCTTGTTTGTGCTGGCGGCCAATACGTTGCTGCGGCCCATCGTCAACAACATTAACCGTCAGCCGTTGGATGTGGTGTCAGCGGAGGTCACCAACATTCTTTATGTCGTTGCACGGCGTACCCAGCAAAAGGCGGCGCTGGCCTTGCTGGAAGCGGAGCTGGCGCGCTGCAACTATCCCGCCAGTGACGTGGATGTGCGCCCGTTTGGCAGCGAAGAAGTGGAGATCGAAGCGACCCTGGCGGTGACGTCTGTCGATGGTGACGAGCTGGACGCACTGGTGGCGCGCATTTCCACCTCAGCCTTGGTAGTGCAGGCGTTCTGGAGCCCAAGTACCACAGAGTAGTACGTCAAATGCCTGGCACAGGGTTGGCTATGCTTTTGTGAGGAAAAGTCCTACATGTAATCAGGACTATCCCTTCAATTTAAACACCTCGCCGTTGTTAAAGTTGCGCGCTTGCGGCTGCCCCATAACAAGGGCGCGGCTTCAGCTGGCAGTGGTGGTGTTCAATTGGAGGGGCCGGGTTGAGCCTGGCGAGTGTCTTGATGACGTGCAGTGCCGTTTGTCGGAACTGTCATTTCTCACAGGTGCCTCGGTCCCGCGTGATGTGTCAGGTTACTTTGTGTTCTCAGGTGGGTTTTATGAGCAAAGCTTTAATTGTCGATGATCACCCGTTTATTCGCGCCACGGTCCGTTATCTCTTGAAGCAGGAAGGCTTCGATAAGATTTATGAAGCAGGGAATGGTGCTGACGCCATGCAAATTGCGCGCGAGGAGCGCCCGGATCTGGTTATCCTCGATCTGGCGATGCCCAAGCTTGGCGGCTTGGAAGTCATCAGCCGAATAAAAGCGTTGGGCTTGCCGTGCAAGATCCTGGTGCTCACGTCCTACCTGGCAGTGTTTTTTTCCACTCGCTGCATGCGCGCCGGAGCCATGGGCTTTGTCGCCAAGACCGGTGAGTTGGACGAACTGCAAAAAGCGATCAAGGCGGTAATGTCCAACTACAGCTGCTTTCCCAGCCTGCCGACCAGTTCGGTACGCCGCGATGATTTGCAAACCACCGAGCTTGAGTTGGTGGAGGGGCTTTCGGATCGCGAGTTGACGGTGTTGCAAAAGCTGGCCCTGGGCCTGGGTAACAAGGAAATCGCCGAAGATATGCTGCTGAGCCACAAGACCATCAGTACCTACAAGACACGCCTCAAGGAGAAGCTGCGCATGTCCTCGGTGGTGCATTTGTCTAAATTCGCCCAGCGTAACCATCTGATCTGAAATGGCCACCCATCGGCTGGTGAAATTCACTGCCATCCTGCTGATGGGTTCTTTGCCTTGGGTGGCAATGGCGCTGGATGAACCTCATGTGCTGCGGCTGCTGGGCCATTCCAGTCTTGAAAAAACCGCAGTGCAACTGGATGAAGCGGACTGGCGCTGGCTGCGAGAACGGCGCACCTTGGTGATGGGGGTGTCGGCCCCTGACTACGCGCCGTTCGACCTGAGTAACAACAATGACGAACTTGAAGGCATCTCCGCCGATTATGCGGCGCTGATCGCACAGATACTGAATGTCACGATCGAAGTCAGGCGCTATGACACCCGTGATGAAGTGATCGAGGCGCTCAAGTCAGGTGCGCTGGATTTCGTAGGGTCGGCCAATGGTTATGAGGCGGCCGATGCACAGTTGGTGCTGTCACGCTCCTACGCCAACGATCAACCGGCCCTCGTGACCCGCTCAGGCGACAGCCAGTCGTTGCCGGTCGATTTGGCGGGAAAGCGCGTGGCGATGCTCTACCATTACATGCAGCCCGATGCCGTCCAGGCGTTTTACCCCCGCGCGCACTTGCAGTTGTATGGCTCGACTCACGAGGCTATCGGCGCAGTGTCATTCGGCCAGGCTGATGTCTACCTGGGTGACACCATCAGCACCCGCTACCTCATCAACAAGAATCATCTCAATAACGTCCGCATGGCGGATTTCTCCGCCCTGGAGAACAACCCGTTCGGGTTTGCCCTCGCCAGGGATAACAAGCGATTGCTGAACATCATCAATGTTGCACTGGCCGCTGTCCCGGCCGTGCAGCAGATGGAAATCCTGCGCCGCTGGAGCGCCGGTGGCGGGGGTGTCCTGGGGGCTGAGCGGTTGCGCTTGAGCGACAGTGAGCAGCGCTGGCTGGAGAAGCATCCGCGGGTGAAGGTGGCGGTACTCGACAAGTTCGTCCCACTGTCTTTTTTCAACGAGAGCGGGCAGTTCGAAGGCTTGAGTGCCGAGGTCCTGTCGCGGATCAGCTTGCGCACTGGCTTGAAGTTCGAGGTGGAGCGGGGCAGCTCGCTGTCGCGGCAAATCGACGAGGTCAGCGCCGGCCAGGCTGACATGATGGCGGTAATCACCCCTAGCGTCGAACGCTCCGATAAGTTGCGCTTTACCCGACCTTACTTGTCCAACCCCTACGTGCTGGTGGTACGCGCCGATGATAGCAGCGTGGTCACCCTTGAGGATTTGCCGCGCAAACGCATGGCGTTTATCGGCGGCAACAGCCTCGCTGCGCAAATTGCCAAGGACTACCCCGGTATCGAGTTGGTCTATGTGGAAAACCCTGAACAAGCCATGGAGTTGGTGGCCAAAAGCAGTGTCGATGCCACCGTCGTTTCGCTGATCAGTGCGCGCTTCATGATCGCGCGCCACTATCGTGATCGGCTGCGTATGACCAGCACGGTGGGTACTGAGCCCGCGCGCATCACCTTTGGTATCAATCGCAGCCAGTTGGAGCTGTATTCAATCCTCGACAAGGCACTGTTGAGTATCACGCCGGAAGAAATGGACGAGCTGACCAACCACTGGCGCAGCGAAGTGATCATCGGCGACAGCTACTGGTTGCGCCATCGCACGGCAATCGTTCAAGGCTTCGCCCTGGCCGCGTTATTGCTGCTGGCAACCCTGGGCTGGGCCATTTACCTGCGCCGCCTGATTCGTACGCGGGTTCAGGCCGAGCGTGCCTTGAGCGACCAGATGCGTTTCATGAGTGTGCTGATCGATGGCACACCCCACCCGATTTATGTGCGTGACCGCCAGGGCCGCTTGATGGCCTGCAACAACGCCTACCTCGATGTGTTCGGTTTCAAGCTGGAGGATGTGATCGGCAAGACGGTGATGGAAACCGACACCGGCAACCCGCCTCAGGCCCAGTCTTTTCATGATGACTACATGCGGTTGATGGCGCGGGGCGAGCCGCAGATTCAGGACCGCATACTCCGGGTGCCCAGTGGTGAAGTGCTGACCATCTACCAATGGATGCTGCCCTACCGTGATGGCGATGACAGCGTGGTGGGCATGATTGCAGGCTGGGTGGATGTCAGTGAACGCCAGCGTCTGCTGGGCCAGTTGCAAGACGCCAAGGATGACGCCGACGCCGCCAACCGAGCGAAGACCACCTTTCTGGCGACGATGAGCCATGAGATCCGCACGCCGATGAACGCAGTGATCGGCATGATCGAACTGGCCTTGAAGAACGCCGAACAGGGGCGGGTTGACCGGGATGCGCTGGAGGTGGCGTCAGTGGCCTCGCGCAGCATGCTGGAGCTCATCGGCGATATTCTTGATATTGCGCGCATCGAATCCGGCCATTTGTCCCTGGCCCTGGAGCCGGCGAACCTGAAAGAGCAGTTGGCATCAGTCGTGCGGGTGTTTGACGGGCTGGCACGGGCCAAGGGCCTGGTACTGCAGGTTGAACTTGATTCAACGATCGACCGAACGGTTCTGATCGATCCGCTGCGTTTCAAACAGGTCGTGTCGAACCTGTTGAGCAATGCGATCAAGTTCACCGCCAGCGGGCAGGTGCAGCTCGGTGCCCAGGGGGGGGTGGCAGGAGACCAGCTGACGCTGCGGTTATGGGTGCAAGACAGCGGCATTGGCATCAGTGCGGAGGACCAGCAACGGCTGTTCAACCCGTTTATCCAGGGAAGCAATACCGAGCAGTCGGCACGCAGTGGCTCGGGTCTGGGGCTGGTAATCAGCCGCAATCTGTGCGAAATGCTCGGTGGCCAGTTGCACTTGAGCAGTGTGCTGGGGCAAGGCACGCGGGTCGATGTACGGATGGTGCTGGCGGTAACGGCTGAGTTGCCGGCCCAGGCGTTATCGGTGGTGCTGGAGACTCCGCCGTCCCAGGCATTGGATATCCTGGTGGTGGACGACTACCGTGCCAATCGACTGTTGCTGGGCCGACAACTGAGCTTCCTGGGGCATCGCATCACCACTGCCGACGACGGCCTGCAAGGGGTGCAATACTGGCAGGCGGGGCACTTTGACGTGGTCATCACCGATTGCAACATGCCGCTGAAGAACGGTTATCAGTTGGCGCATGATATCCGCGCCCAAGAGCGTGAGCGAGGCCTGGTGCCGTGCTTGTTGTTGGGCTTTACCGCGAATGCCCAGCCGGAGGAGGTCGAGCGCTGTCGGCAGGCGGGTATGGACGGTTGCCTGTTCAAGCCCACCAGCCTTGACGACCTGCGGTTGGCGCTCGCTTCGTGCGTCGCGCGTGCTGCCCAGGCTGACAGCCTGCCGATGCTGGATCTGAGCACACTGACCGGACTGACCGGGGATGACCAGGGCGCCCTCAAAGAATTACTGATCCCGCTGATCGAAAGCCTGAAAGCCGACCTCGAGTGGTTGTCGTTGCCTCAACAGGCGTTTGATTTTGCCAGGCTGCATGACCTCGCGCACCGCGCCAAGGGGGGCGCGCGCATGGTCAAGGCGCAGGCGCTGATCCAGCGTTGTGAAGGACTGGAGGCTGCGTGTGAGACACAGGACAGGCAGGCGCTGGGTCCAGCGATTGAGGGGGTAAGCGCAGCGATCAGCGACCTGCATCAGGCATTGAGCGTTTATTGCAATCAACTCTGATTGCCGCTCAGTTGATTTGGGAGAACTCCTACGCGAAGAGGGAACATACCTGATTTTGTCTGCGGTATATGTCTGGAAAATGGTCCGCGCTCACTGCCGAGCACTGCCTACCCAGGGGTTTGCCATGCCGAACAAAGCACTGACCATCCTGATTGCCGACGAGCAACATCTGCAACGGTTGTACATCGAGAAAATGCTCAACCAATTGGGGTATCACCGGATCGTGCCAGTGCAAACCTTCGACGAAGCCCAGGTCCTGACCGCTGTCCCGGCTGAGCCGTTCGACGTGCTTATCATCAATGCAGGGCTGGCCGCCCAGGCCAGCGGGCCCCCGCTCCAGGTGCGCCATGTGCTGGTCTATGACCACCTGGACCTGGGCCAGCCTGCCGGCATCACGCCGGCGGTGCTGGTGCGGCTGCCCGGCGTGCCGGACAACGTCAACCTCGAACACTTCATGGATATCATCGACCCTCCCGAAGCCGCGTGCGGCCTACGGGTATTGCCGTGGCTGCGGGAGTTGTCCCGAACACCTGTCGCCGGGGTTTAGTCCCACTGTGGCGCGATGCCCTTGGGGCTGGTCAGGCGATGGCCACGCTCCAGGGTGGCGATCTGCGCCATATCCGCGGCGCTCAAGGTCAGCTGCAGCGCCTTGAGGTTGCTTTCCAGGTTGGCGCGTTGGGTGGACGACGGGATCACCGCGTAGCCCAGTTGCATCGCCCAGGCTAGCGTGACTTGGGCTGCAGTGGCCTGGTGGCGCTCCGCGATTTGCTGGATCACGGGATCTTTCAGCACTTCGCCGTAGGCCAGGGTCATGTAGGAGGTGATGTGAATGCCGTGGGCGCTGGCGAAGTCCACGACCTTGCGGTTTTGCAGGTAGGGGTGCAGTTCGATCTGGTGGGTGGCGATGTGTTCTGCGCCCACTGCGGCAATCGCCTGTTTCATCAGGTCGTTGGTGAAGTTGGAAACGCCGATCTGGCGCGTCAGGCCCAGGCGCTTGGCTTCGAGCAGCTGGCCCATGAATTCGGCGACGGGCACTTGGTCTTCCGGCGATGGCCAGTGGATCAAGGTCAGGTCGAGATAATCGGTCTGCAATTTGCGCAGGCTTTCGCGCAGGCTGGGGATCAGCTGGCCTTCGGCGAAATGCGCGATCCAGATCTTGCTGGTGATGAACAGCTCGTCGCGCGGGATGCCGCTGTCGGCGATCGCCTGGCCAACATCGGCTTCGTTGTCATAGATCTGCGCGGTGTCGATGACGCGGTAGCCCAGTTCCAGGGCGGTGCTCACGGAGTCGATCACCACCTTGCCTTGCAAGCGGAAGGTGCCGAGGCCGAAGGGCGGAACGGTGTGCGTGGGGGTAGACATCGGTAACTCCAGAAGGGCTGAACAATGGCGCTGAGTATCCGCCTGTCGTTCCTTCGGAAAAACCGTCAAGTCCGAAAAGGACTCTTTACCGCAGATCACGAATCGCCCTGGTGGACCCGTGGGAGGGCGCACGTCGCACCGCCGCTCCCACCTCTTGAGCTCAACCCGTCATTTAGCCCGCAAGCGTTCTGCGGCGCCGCGCAACAGCTGCTCGGTGGCGTCCCAGCCCAGGCAGCCATCGGTAACCGATACGCCGTATTTCATCGACGTGCTCAGCGGCTGGCAGCCTTCGAACAGGTGACTTTCCAGCATCATGCCGATCAGCGAGGTGTCGCCTTGCAGGCGCTGCTCCAGCACCTCGTTGAACACCGCTGGCTGGCGCAAGGGGTCTTTGCCACTGTTGGCATGGCTGCAATCGACCATGATCCGCGTCGCTACCTTGGATTTGGCCAGGTCGTGTTTCACCTGCGCGACGCTTTGCACATCGTAGTTCGGCCCACGGTGACCACCGCGCAATACCAAGTGGGTGTCGGGGTTGCCCGGGGTCTGGATGATCGCCGGATGGCCTTGGCTGTCGACGCCGAAGTGACGGTGCGGGTGGGCGGCCGAGCGCATCGCATCGCAGGCAATCGCGACGCCGCCGTCGGTGCCGTTCTTGAAACCCACGGGCATGCCCAGGCCGCTGGCCATCTCGCGGTGGATCTGCGACTCGGTGGTGCGCGCGCCAATCGCGACCCAACTGAGCAGGTCATCGAAGTAGCCGGCGGCCATCGGCTGCAGCAGTTCGGTGGCAACCGGCAGGCCCAGGCGCAGCATTTCGCGCATCAATTGACGGGACAGGGTGAGGCCGGCGGCCATGTCATCGCTGCCATCCAGGTGCGGGTCGTAGGCCAGGCCTTTCCAGCCGATGGTGGTACGGGGTTTTTCGACATAGGCGCGGATCACCAGCAGCATCTGGTCACTGACTTCCAGGGCCAGTTTCTTCAGGTTGCGTGCGTATTCCATGGCCGATTCCGGATCGTGGATCGAGCACGGGCCGACAATCACCAGCAAACGCTTGTCTTCGCCATTGAGGATGGCGCGCACGGCTTGGCGATGGGCGTGGATCTGCTCGTTGAGGAACGGGCTGAGGGGCAACTGGTGCTTGAGCTCAAGCGAGCTAGGCAGGCGCTGGGTCAGGGCTTCATTGGCGCTGTTCAGGGCAGAAAGAGGCAGAGCGGCGGTGGCAGAGTTCATATTCAAGGCTTCCTGGGCAAGCGGCGGGTTAGTCCCGCACGCTTGGCCCTACTGGGGTGTTCGACAATTGGCCGTATCGGCTACGTGTGTTGGCTTGCCACCAAGAGGTGACCGATCGGAGGCGGCAGGCTGTCCCGAACGGAGCTTGCTAAATCGCCATGCAGTGCAAGTGTCGTAGCGGTAATAGGTGGCGTAGTTCATGTCGTGATTCCTTGAGTGTTCTTGCAAAAATGTATGAAGGCCTGAAAAAACAAAACCCCCGGTCGGGGAGCCGACCGGGGGTTAGATTTCTCTGGCAGGCGACCCCTTGAGTAGTGGCCGCCGATTTCAGGTATCAGGCGCGCCAGTGGCTAAACCAATACCCAAAATAAAAGCTTACAGCTGCGCTCGAACCGCTCACACGGGTAGCCGGCACCGAGCGCGGGGCGCTGGCAGCAGGGCAAACCTGAGTGTGGGTGAGTTGCAACATGGTGTGTCTCCAAATGATGGGGGGAGCTTACTAGAGGCACGCAGGAGGATTCAATCAGTAATTTCTATTGGGTAGCGGTACTTACCGCTATGGGTCGAGATATGCTTGTAGCACTTCAATAGTGATTGCCGGGACGCGACCATGACCGCCTTGACCCTTGCTGCAGCTCAATCCATTTCCATCGCAGGCGACGTGCAGGCCAATATCCGGCGGCACCTGGCCTTGATGCGTGCGGCAGCGGCGCAAGGCGTAAACCTGTTGGTGTTTCCAGAGTTGTCGTTGACAGGGTATGAGCCGTCATTGTCTGCGAGGTTGGCGATCGCCCCGGAGGATGGGGTGCTCGCGCCACTGCGCGAGATGGCGCGGGAGTTGCGGTTGACGGCGGTGGTGGGGATGCCGATCCGTTCGGCCCCCGAGGCCGGAGTGCTGATCGGCGCGCTGGTGTTGGCGGCAGACGGCTCCCTGGCGGTGTACACCAAGCAGCACCTGCATCCGGGTGAAGACGTTGCATTTGTCCCAGGGCAGGGTGGGGCCATAGTCGAGTTGGGTAGCGAGCGGATTGCGCTGGCGGTGTGTGCAGACTTTTCCCATGCGAGTCATCCGCTTGCTGCTGTTGAAGCGCGGGCAAATGTGTACGCCGCTGGTGTGTTGATCAGCGAAGGCGGCTACGCGACTGACAGTGCCCTGCTGCAGGGCTACGCCGCCGAGCATGGCCTGTTGGTGTTGATGGCCAATCATGGTGGCCCGTCCGGCGGCTATGTGTGCGCCGGCCGCAGTGCGATCTGGGCCGATGATGGCCGTTTACTGGCTGCCGCGCCCGTTGTGGGAGACGCGTTGGTCATCGCCCGCCGCGAAAGCGGGCAGTGGTCTGGCCAAGTGATGGCTCTGTAAATGGCATTCCACCTGCGCGCCGCGACGGATCGCGACCTGGCATTCGCACGCACACTGACCCACGAGGCCATGCGCGACTATTACACGCAGTACGGGCTGCTGTGGTCCAACGATGGTTTTGATACCGCCTGGGCCGGTCGTGAAAACTGGCTGATCTGCCGTGACGACAGTGTCTTGGGTTTTGTCAGCCTGAGTCGTGACAGCCGGGCGTTGTATATCCGCGAACTGCATTTGCTCGAAGGCTGTCGCGCGCAAGGCGCAGGCAGTTGGGTATTGGAACAGATGGCGCTCAAGGCATGCGCCCAGGGCTTGTTGCGCTTGACCGTATTCAAGACCAACCCGGCGAAACGCCTCTATCAGCGCATGGGGCTGAACATCGTCGGGGAGGAAGATTGCTTCTGGCGCATGGAGCGCGTTTGCCCCTCAAGCTAAACCTGCGCCAAATCCTAATAAGCGCATACTGCCTTCAGGAGACGACTTCCTGATCGTTGTTTTGGCCATCAGCCTCAGAAAGGATGATCCCTTCTTTCATGCCCAAAAGGACCGCTACCTTATGGGCCTCACCACGCCGTCCCTTTTTGCGCCCAGCGAGCACTTGATAGGTGGTTGCCGGATCAACGCCATGTTCACGGGCGAACGCTTGAACTGACTTTCCTTGATGTTCCAGCCAGGCCTTGGCTTGTGCAGCAGTACGGATTCCGGGCATAGTTCAAAACCGTTCAAGTTCGTTTAACAAAGAGATGAGTGTGTCACCTCTTGGGGTGTGCCAAATAGGATCATACATCCAAATGAGTGGAATCGGTTCGCGTTTGAGGCAAGAAAGAGAGCGACTTGGCCTGTCGCAAAAAGTTTTTGGTGAGATAGGAGGCGTCGAAGCCAACGCACAAGGTAAATATGAAAGTGGAGGGCGTGCGCCTAAAGCGGACTACTTGTCTCGTGTCGCCGAAAGAGGTGTGGATATCCTGTACGTGTTGACCGGGAATGCCACGCCGATTCAATTGGAACACTTGAGCCAGATTGAAGAGAAAGTATTGGGCGATTACCGGGCTATGTTCAAGGAAGACCAGGATGCGATCCGCCGCCTGACGTCAACCCTGGCGGAACATTCATCTTCGGTGAATGGTAAAGCCAAGTCGCAGCCCCAGGATTCCTGACGTTTTTCCCCGCAAACTCGGTCGCCCGCCACTCGGCGGGCGAGTTAGGTGCGTTCAAACTCTATATATATGACGCTTGCAGCTAGGTCTGCGCCTTGGTTTTTTGCTAAGGTGTTCAGCAACCTATAAGACCATATCGCGAGGTGTCTGCTTGATTAGGGTGCTAGTAGTCGATGACCATGATCTCGTTCGTACAGGCATTACACGAATGCTGGCTGACATCGATGGCCTGCAAGTAGTCGGCCAGGCTGAGTCCGGGGAAGAGTCCCTTATCAAGGCGCGGGAGTTGAAACCCGATGTGGTGTTGATGGACGTCAAGATGCCGGGGATCGGCGGTCTTGGCGCAACGACCAAGTTGTTGCGCAGCCACCCGGACATCAAGGTCGTGGTGGTGACGGTGTGCGAGGAAGATCCGTTCCCGACCCGCCTGCTACAGGCCGGGGCGGCGGGTTACCTGACCAAGGGCGCAGGCCTGGCCGAGATGGTGCAAGCCATTCGCCTGGTGTTTGCTGGCCAGCGCTACATCAGCCCGCAGATTGCCCAGCAGTTGGCGATCAAGTCCTTCCAGCCCGTCAGCGACTCACCGTTTGATGCGTTGTCGGAGCGGGAAATCCAGATTGCGTTGATGATCGTCGGCTGCCAGAAGGTGCAGACGATCTCGGACAAGCTGTGCCTGTCGCCCAAGACCGTCAACACCTACCGCTATCGCATCTTCGAGAAACTCACCATCAGCAGTGATGTTGAACTGACCCTGCTCGCGGTGCGCCACGGCATGGTGGACGCCAGCGCCTGACATGACCACGCCGTTTGATCCGAGTGCCTTTCTCTCAACCTGCAGTGGCCGCCCTGGCGTGTACCGCATGTTCGACAGCGAGGCACGCCTGCTTTACGTCGGTAAAGCCAAGAACCTGAAGAACCGCCTGGCGAGTTATTTTCGCAAGAGCGGCCTTGCGCCCAAGACGGCGGCATTGGTTGCGCGCATCGCTCAGGTCGAAACCACCATCACCGCCAACGAGACCGAAGCGCTGCTGCTTGAGCAGACGCTTATCAAGGAGTGGCGACCGCCCTACAACATCCTGCTGCGCGACGATAAGTCCTACCCCTACGTGTTTTTGTCTGACGGCCACTTCCCGCGCCTGAGCATTCACCGGGGGGCGAAGAAACAGAAGGGCAAGTACTTCGGCCCGTATCCCAGCGCCGGCGCGATCCGCGAAAGCCTGAGCCTGCTGCAAAAGACCTTTTTTGTGCGCCAGTGCGAAGACAGCTTCTACAAGAACCGCACCCGGCCGTGCCTGCAATACCAGATCAAGCGCTGCAAGGCGCCGTGCGTGGGCCTGGTTGAGCCCGCCGAGTACGCCGAAGATGTGCGCCATTCGGTGATGTTCCTCGAAGGGCGCAGCAATGCGCTCACCGATGAACTCTCCGCCGCCATGGAACAGGCCGCCAGCACCCTGGATTTCGAGCGCGCCGCCGAACTGCGCGACCAGATCTCCCTGCTGCGCCGTGTGCAGGACCAGCAGAGCATGGAAGGCGGCACGGGCGACGTCGATGTGATCGCCGCGTTCGTCAACCCGGGCGGCGCCTGTGTGCACCTGATTAGCGTGCGTGGCGGTCGGGTGCTGGGCAGCAAGAATTTCTTCCCGCAGACCGGTATCGATGAAGATGTGGCCGAAGTCATGGCTGCCTTCCTCGGGCAGTACTACGTCAGCAGCCCTGAGCGCGACTTGCCGTCCGAGCTGATCGTCAACGTGGTACACGAAGACTTCCCCACACTGATCGCGGCGATCCACGAACTGCGCGGCCGCGAGCTGGACATCAGCCACCGCGTGCGCGGCACCCGTGCCCGCTGGCAAACATTGGCGGTGACCAACGCCGAGCAAGCCCTGAGCGCACGCCTGGCCAATCGACAGCACGTCGCCGCACGCTTCGACGCCCTGGCCGAAGTCCTCAACCTGGACGAACCGCCGCAGCGCCTGGAGTGCTACGACATCAGCCACTCCAGCGGCGAGGCCACCGTGGCCTCCTGCGTGGTGTTCGGGCCGGAAGGGCCGATCAAGTCCGACTACCGGCGCTACAACATCGAAGGCGTCACCGCCGGCGACGACTACGCCGCCATGCACCAGGCCCTGACGCGGCGTTTCAGCAAGTTGAAGGACGGCGAGGGCAAGTTGCCGGATATCCTCCTGGTGGACGGCGGCAAGGGTCAGCTGTCCATGGCCCGTGACGTGCTCAACGAGCTGGCGGTGCCCGACCTGATCCTCCTCGGCGTCGCCAAGGGCGCCACGCGCAAGGCCGGCTTCGAAACGTTGTACTTGAATGATGCCGCCCATGAGTTCACTTTGAAGGGGGACTCACCCGCACTGCACCTGATTCAACAGATCCGCGACGAAGCCCACCGTTTTGCAATTACCGGCCACCGCGCTCGTCGCGGCAAAACCCGACGAACCTCAACCCTGGAAGGGGTGGCAGGGGTTGGCCCGACGCGACGTCGTGACTTGCTTAAACATTTTGGTGGCTTGCAGGAGCTATCCCGTGCCAGCATTGACGAAATAGCCAAAGCACCCGGTATCAGTAAAAAGCTCGCTGAGCTGATTTATGCAAACCTGCACAGCGAATAGAATGCCTTTCCACCTCGTAGCCAGTTGTGCCGATGAATATCCCTAATCTGATCACCGTTCTACGCGTCCTGCTTATTCCGATTTTCATTCTGTTGTTCTATTTGCCGTACGAATGGAGCTATGCCGCCTCCAGTTCGGTATTCGCCTTTGCGGCCGCCACCGACTGGCTTGACGGCTACCTGGCCCGCCGCCTGGAACAGAGCACGCCCTTCGGTGCGTTCCTCGACCCCGTGGCCGACAAGCTTATGGTGGCCGTGGCCCTGGTCCTGCTGGTGCAGGAACACGGCAACCTGTGGCTGACCTTGCCAGCCGCCGTGATTATTGGTCGCGAGATCGTCGTCTCGGCCCTGCGCGAATGGATGGCCGAAATCGGCGCCCGCGCCCACGTGGCCGTGTCCAACATGGGCAAGTGGAAAACCGCTGCGCAGATGCTCGCGCTGGTGATCCTGCTGGCCAACCCTTCGGACTTCTCGTTCTGGGTCCTGACTGGCTACGCCTTGCTGCTGATCGCGGCTGGCCTGACGCTGTGGTCCATGCTCCAGTACCTGCGCGCCGCCTGGCCTCATCTGCGCACCACCGTTGAAAAGAAATAAAACTTTTTTGAATCAAAGGGTTGACCGGTTACGAGATTTGTATAGAATGCGCATCACCAAGCGGGAATAGCTCAGTTGGTAGAGCACGACCTTGCCAAGGTCGGGGTCGCGAGTT
>NZ_JANLGL010000080.1:0-25153 GCF_024655625.1 Pseudomonas sp. 18.1.10 | reverse complement strand
GATGTGTTGCCTGATCCACCGTATTCGCGAGCAAGCCCGCTCCCACATTTGGATTTGGTTCTGTCTTAGAAGCTGTAGGTGCCTGTCACGACCAGGCTACGCGGCTCTCCCGGCTGAATCTGCGCCACGCTGGTCGCCGACGCGTAGTAGTTTTTGTCGGCGATATTGTTCAGCGCCGCGCGCACGTCCCATTCCTTCTGACGGAACCCGGCCAACGCATCCCAACGGCCGTAGCCCGGCAGCACCACGGTGTTGAGGCTGTCGGCGTAACGGTCGCCCACCAGGGTCAAGCCGGTTTCCGCGTACCAGCCCATCTCCGGTTTCCAGGTGATAAACAGGCTGCCATTGCGCTTGGCCACATCGTTGATGCGCTTGCCTGCAAAGCCGTTGTTGTCCTTCACCACCGTGGCGTCCTGCAGGCCAATCCCCCCGCGTACGTACCAGTTGCCGACGATCTTGCCGGTGGCGGTCAACTCGACGCCGCGTGAACGTTGCAGGCCGCTGAGCAGCGTAATGGTGCGGTCCAGTGGGTCGGCGGTGCGGCGGTTGTAGAGTTCCAGTTCGTACACGGCCAGGGTGGTGCTCAGGCGGTCGTCGAGCCAATCGCTTTTGACGCCGATTTCCTTTTGCTTGGTCAGCTCGGGGCTGAGGTCGTTGGCGCCGGGGGTGGCGCTCGGGGTGATGCCGATCAGGCCGCCGCCCGCTGGGGAGAACGTCTTGCTCCACGAGGCGTAGAACGAGTGGTTTTCCAGGGGCGTCCACACCAGGCCGATGCGTGGGCTGGCGTTGTGGCTTGCGACATCTTGCTGGAGGTTGTTGAGCTTGTTCTTGGTGTCGACTTCAAAGCGGTCGTAGCGCAGGCCGGCGAGGACTTGCCATTGATCGTTCAGGCGCAGTTGGTCCTGCACGTAGACGGCGCGGCTCTCGACTTCGGTGTGGTTGTTGCTCGATAGACTCATGCGCCCGGTGTGGCTCAGGTGGCGATTGGGCTGGTTGAGGTCGAGGCGCGGCACGCTTGTGCCGCCGTTGTAGAGCTTCGGATCGCGGCGTTGGCTGCCCATTTCGACGCCGGTGAGCAGGCGGTGTTCCAGGCCGAAGGTGCTGAAGCTGCCTTCCAGTTCGACGTTGTTGGTGATGTTGAAGGTGCGCAGGTCCTGCTGCCAGCGCTGGCGCGTGACGCTGTTGGTCGCTGGCACGTAAGCGACCTGATACGTGTTGTCGAAATCACTGTCGAGCTTGAACAGGCCGAGGGTCTGGCGCAGTTGCCAGTTGTCGTTGAGTTCATAGGCGAGCTTAGAGCGCAGCGACTGGGACTTGTCGTCGATGTAGTCGCGGCTGTCGCCGTAGGTGGTGCTGCGGCTCACATCGGCCGGGCGGCCGTTGACGCCGGGGATGCCACGGTCGGGCGTGCGGTTGTAGCGGCTGTATTCGTATTGCACCAGCCAGTTCAGGTCGGGCGTGAGCTGCCAGCTCATGGACGGTGCGAACAGTTGGCGGTTGCCGCTGACGACATGACGGAAGCTGTTGTTGTCCTGGTTGCCCATGTTCAGGCGCAGGCTGATGGTGTCGCTGGGGTCGGTGCTCAAGTCGGCGTAGAGGCTGCGCAAATCGTTGCTGCCGCCTTGGGCTTCGATGCTGGACTTGTGCCCGGCGCTGGGCAGTTTGCTCACGCGGTTGACGATCCCTCCCTGACCGCCTCGCCCGTAGAGTACTGCGGCTGGGCCCTTGAGCACTTCGATGCGCTCGATGTTATGCAGGTCGCGGATGTATTGGCTGTCGTCGCGGATGCCGTCGAGGTAGAAGTCGTTGCTCGCGTCGAAACCGCGAATGCGCAGGCTGTCGAAGCGCGTGTCGGCGCCGCTGCTGACGTTGGGGATGCCGCTCAACGCCTGGCCCAGGTCATTGGTGCCGTAGGACCGCAGGCTTTCCGTCTTCACCGAGTCGATGGCCTGGGGCACATAACGCACCGGCGTGGCTGTGCGCGTGGCGGTGCTGGTTTCCTTGATGCGCGGGTCGTCTTCGTCAGCTTCGGCGCTGATCGACGTGGCGGGCAAGGTGGTGGCAGCACAGGCAAAACCAGCGGACAGCAGGACGGAGAGCCCAAGGGTGATGGGCGTCAGGCGTGGGGCAGGCATGGGGAAATGTATCCGAATTGTTTGGGAGGAGAATTGCGCGTTAATGGTAATGCTTTGCATTAACGCTCGTGATGGATTCCCAAATGTATCGGCTTTGAAATATGTTACAGAATGTGTTTTTAGGGTCGTTTGACCGGGGTTTTTGTCGTTTTCAGAAGCGCTGTAGGCCCTTGCTTAGAATTATTTCGCCTAAATACAGACGATTCGCGAAATTGACACATAGTTCCGGGCGCGACTAGGATTGCGCCCAACGCCTGTGGCTAACAGCCATGACTCATCCAATAAAAAAAGGCCCGCGGCAGTTCAGTCGTCCGCGGGTCTTCTTTTTTCCGGGAAAAGTCGATACCAGAAAGCAATACGGAGCCTGGTGTCATAGCGCGTACTCAACCAGTAATAAGGAATATAAGAAATGTTGAAGCAACGGATGAGTCTGATCGCTCTGGGGATTTTGAGCGCATCGACAGCAATGGCCAACGACCAGGAACAATCCAAGGGTTTCGTTGAAGACAGCCACCTGAACATCG
This sequence comes from Pseudomonas sp. 18.1.10, assembly GCF_024655625.1. Lineage (NCBI taxonomy): Bacteria > Pseudomonadati > Pseudomonadota > Gammaproteobacteria > Pseudomonadales > Pseudomonadaceae > Pseudomonas > Pseudomonas sp. 18.1.10. The sequence goes on along the minus strand of NZ_JANLGL010000080.1, from coordinate 22,494 downwards.
CGGCACGTAACGCTTACATCAGCCGTGACTACAAAAACCACAACCAGGACAAAGCTGAATGGGGCCAAGGCTTCATCGGCAAGTTCGAGTCCGGTTTCACCCAAGGCACCGTGGGTGTGGGTGTGGACGTACTGGGCCAATACGCTATCCGTCTGGACGGTGGTAAAGGTCGCAGCGGCGGCGGCGGCATCGACTTCTTCAAGCAAGGCGACAGCGGCGCTGCAGCCAACGACCTGGCCAAGGGCGGCGCAGCGGTGAAGGCGCGTATCTCCAACACCGTACTGAAATACGGCCAGCAACTGCCGAACGTACCGGTCCTGGCCTACGACAGCGGCCGTCTGCTGGCGGAAACCTACGAGGGCACCTCGATCGTTTCCAAAGAAATCGCCGGCCTGCAACTGGACGCTGGTCATTTCACCAAGCAAGGCCGTAAAAGCGCCGAAGGCAGCGACAGCGGCCACCTGAAAAGCATCGACTACGTCGGCGGTAGCTACAAGTTCACCGAAAGCCTGTCGGCCGCGCTGTACGCTTCCGATATGCAGGACGTGCTGAAGAAGCAATACGTCAACGTGAACTACGTGCTGGCCCTGCCAGAAAAGCAGTCGCTGACTTTTGACTTCAACGGCTACAAAACCAAGCTGGACAAAGATTTCGCCCAGTTGACCCAAGGCGATCAAGACGCCCGCGACAACAAAATCTGGAGCCTGGCGGCTACTTGGGCTGTTGGCGCACACAGCTTCACCGTCGCTCACCAGCGCAGCACCGGTGACACCGGCTACCTGTACAGCGGCTACCACCAGGACAACAAGAACAGCGGCATCGGCGACGGTGGCAACACCATCCTGCTGGCCAACTCCTACTGGTCTGACTTCAACGGCAAGGACGAGCGTTCCTGGCAGGTTGGCTACGGCCTGGACTTCAGCGCCTACGGCGTGCCTGGCCTGAGCTACAACGTGGCTTACGTGCGCGGCACCAACATTGACGACGGTACCAACCGTGGCAATGGCACCGAGCGCGAAATCTTCAACCAGTTCAAATACGTGGTTCAGAGCGGCCCAGCCAAAGACCTGAGCCTGCGTGCCCGTGCCTCGTGGTTGCGCGTTTCGAACAACGCCAGCAACTACAACATTGGCGGTAACGAACTGCGTCTGTTCGCTGACTACCCGATCAACGTTTTCTAAGTGATCGTTTGTAGCGCCTGATTTCAGGCGATAAAAAACCCCGACTGGTTCGGGGTTTTTTTATGCCGCTGGATCAGTCCTCGCGGTGCTGCAAAATGCTGCGGGCCAGTGCGGCGTTCTTGTAGTCGAGCATCATCGACAGCCCCTCATAGGGCTCGATCTTTTTCCCGTCGATGCACAGCTGCGCCATCAGCAGCAGCACCTGGCGCTTCTTCTTGTTGACGCGCACACCGGGCACGCCGAATGCGGTCTTGCGCGTTTGCGGCAAAGGCGCCTCGGGTGTCAGTTGGATCGTCACCCAGATCCCCTGGACGAACTGCAGCGTGATCTCGTCGATATGTTCGATGGGCAGCGGCTGCGCCAGGTTGTTGAACACAAAATGCCCAGGCGTGAGGCGCAAGGCGGTCTGCGGTGCGCGCTTGAAGCGGCGGATGCCCAGCCACAGCAGCGCCAGGCCGATCAGGCCAAGGCACGCGCCTGCGCCAAGCGCCGACAGCGGCGTGCCCTTCATGCGCTCCGGGGCAAGCCAAGGGCGGCTCATGGCAAACAGTCCTGCGAGCACGAAGGGCAGGCCCGACAGCGCCATCAACGTGCCGCGCCATGCGCCGCCTTCGTGGAAGAAGCGTTCGCCTTCGGCTGAAGCCGCCAGGGTTTCCAGCAGGTGGGTGTGCGCCGATTCTTCGGATACCGCCACCGCGATCAAGTCCTGCGTCAATTGCTCGCGCAGCGTGTGCGGCGCGCTGAAGCAGGCGTCGATTTGCGCGTTCGCGGCTTCGGCGTGCACGGCGCGGGTGGCGTTGCGCATCGCGTGTTCCAGCGGTACTTGCAGGGCCTGCAAGCGCTCGCCATTGGACGGATGGGAGTCGGTGGGGTGTGGCTGATGAATGTCCAGCGCCTCGGCTGGCAGGTGCAGCTCAGCGCCTTGCAGCGCGCTGAGCACGGCAGCGGGCAAGTCGCGTTCAGCGGCGTTTTCGCACGCGGCCATCAGCGCGTCGTCGATAGGCGCTTGCAACACCGAGACCCGCAACAACGCTGACGCGGCAGCCGCATTGCCCACCAGCCGTGCGCCGGCAGCATCCGCGAGTAGTTCGCGCTCGCGGCTCCAATGGTTCACCGCATGATCGAAGCGCTGCATGAAAAACTCACCGAGCATGAACGACGGGCGCATCAGGCGGCCCTGGATCGGGTCGCTGGCCAGCATCGTTTCGAGCAACCCAACCAGGCTGCGCTGAACGCCGTCGTAGATCGGCAAGAAGCGCAGGCTGTACGCGGTGTCGTCGCCGGCAAAGTGCGCCAGTTCATGGCCGATCACTGCACCGGTTTCCTCACGGTCCAGCAGCCCCAGGTACAGCAACGGAATATGCAGGGTGCGCCCGCGCAACGGGGTTTCGGCCGGCATCACCAGGGCATCGCTGGAGGTCACGTAGAAGCCCTGGGTCAGGCTCACCACGATATGCTCCGGTGGCAACGCGCCCAACCGGGTCGCCAGCTCTTCGACGTGGCGCCACAGGCCCGGCGCCTGCGCAGGCGTGACGGGCTGCCCGAACATCTCCAGCGGCGTGGGTTCGAACATCGCCAGCATGGGCCGCAGTTGCTTGAGCAACAGCCAGATCGAATACAGGCAAAACGCCGCGACGACCCCGAGCAGGCCCATCAGCTTGATCTCGCCGCTGCCCAGCCGGCCGATATGCCACAACGCCAGGCCCTCGAACACCAGCACCAGCGCCACCGTCGCGGCCATCGCCACCACATGGCTCATCAGCACATAGGGCAACAGTCGGCTGCCGAGGGAGAACACCTGCAACAACTTTTGCCGCGACTGCTGCGCGCGCCGCCCGGCCCAGTGTGTGCCGGCGAGTGCGGCCAGGCCGATGAAGGCTGCCAACGACCCGAGGCCGATCACCCAGGCAGCCAGTGCGCGCAAGACGCGGTTGATGCGGTGGGCGGTGTGCAGTTCGGGCTCGATTATATCCAGCCGCGCGATGGCGGTCGGCAGGTCAATCTTCTCGCCGTATAGCTCGACCATGGCCGCCGGGTCTAGCGTCTCTAGCTTTTGCAGGTGGTCTTTAGCGAGGGCGACATGGATGCTGTGGTCGATGATCTTGAGGGTGGCATGCTGGGCCCGCTGGTACTCCCAGCCGCCAAGGGCGGCCAGGAGCAACGGGAAAACAACCAGCAGGCAGATCAGTTTCAGGGCGTTCATGGGAGTCCGTTCACAACGCGGGAAAAACCCGGTTATACCGAAAAATCCCGCGTCAGGCCTTCACCGGCGCCAGTTTCTTGCAGTTCGCCTTGCGCGTCGGGTACTGCTCGCACTTGCGCAGCACGCTTTGCACCTGTTGCGCGTTCTGCATTTGCTGGTTGGCCAGCAGCTTCTCGGTGATGAACAGCTCTTCCGAACCGAGGTGACGCTCGGCCTTGTCGATCATCGCCAGCGCCGATTGCCCATCGCCGCGCTTGAGGTGGTAGCTAATCATCAGGTCATAGGTCGAAGGGCCGGCCAGCGACCAGTCCTTGATCGACTGCAACTCCTTGATCGCCTCGCTGCTTCTGCCCTGGGCCAGGCGCACGGTGTAGGCGGTGCGGCGGATGCCCGGTTGGTCCTTGACCGGCGAGGCCAGCGCCTTGCGCACAAAACCGTCGGCGTCGGACACCTTGTTTTTCTCCAAGGCATCGATGGCGAAATACGCATCCTTATAGCCCTGCATGGCCTTGGCCACTTGCGGCGTGTTCTTCATGGTCGTCCAGCTTTGCGGGCTGACCCGGGCGCGGCGTTCCTGGCGGTATTCGCGCTGCAAGTACTGGCGCAGCTCGGTGTCGCGGTCCATCGCCGACATGTGCGAGCGGTTGAAGTACTGGGTGGTCGCGGTGATGCCGGTGGTCAGGCCGTCCTTGACCAGCACGTCCAGCTCCTTGGTGAACTGGTTGAGGTTGAACTGCTGCAATGAGTCCTGCATGGCGTTCTTGCGCGCGGTGAGAAAGCCGGTGAGCAACGGTTTTTGCTTGCCCTGGAAGTCATTCAAACGCTCCAGGCTATGGGTCGCGGCGCGGGGCGCGTAGCCGGCGCGGATCATCAGGTCGGTGCCGAGCAGATCGGCCTGGTCTTCCTGGCTGCGGCCCCAGGCGGTGCTCCACACGTGGTCGGAAAAGGTGTTGGCCAGCGTGGTGTACAGCACGGTGTTGCCGATGGTTTTCTGGGTGCCGGCCGGGTCTTTGCTGAACACTTTCATGGTGCCGGAGCTGCGGTCGATGCCGGTGTCGGCGGCCAGGGTGGCCAGGGCGACCGTGGAGGCGACGGTGGTGAACATCTCTTTTTGCTGCTGGAAGGCGGCCATGCGGTCATGGTGATGCAGCAGCACGTGGCTCATCTCGTGGCCGAGCATCGCGGCGATTTCATCTTCGCTACCGACGTTATCGAGCATGCCCAGGGGCACGAACAGATTGCCGTACGGGTCCGCCGACGGCCCGAAACCGTAGCTGTCGGTGATCTTCACCTGCAACGTCGGCAACTCACCCGGCCAGCCTTTGGACAGGCGCGTGACGATGCCCTGCAAGTACACCTGCAACATCGGGATATCCACCAGGTTCTGCTGGCGCGCTTCAGCGGCCGGCACCGCGCGGCCGTCGTAGCTCAAGCGTTGCTGGCTCTGGCGTTGCGGGTCGAGCTTGTAGTACTGGCGCACGTCGGTGTTGTCCACGTAGTGGCCCTGCACCCTGGATTGGGTCGAAGGGCCCACCAGGTTCATGAAGGCCTGGTCCGCCCCCTTCAAGGTCGCGCAACCGCTCAGCAGTGCGCTGGCCAGCAATAGATATCCCTTCACCGCCACGCTCCTTTTATTGATTGCAGCCCGCACCAAAACCGATGGTGGAGTTGTTTCGGCTGTCTTTGGTCTGGCTCTTGGTCAGGCCCTGGCACGGCAGCTCGACGATATTGAGCGGCGGCACGATGCGCAGGTCCATGGTGTCCAGCCAGACTTTTTGGCCGGCCAGTTCCACCTGCACCAGGTCCAGCGCCTTGTTGTACTGCAACACCGGCACCGGCTGGCTGGGCGTGTCTTTTTTCGGCAGCTCGCGCTGTTGTTTGCCCTGCTCATCCAACACCGCTACCGGGTCGGCGAGGAAGGCCATGATGTTGTGGGTTTCGGCCCAGGCGCCTTGGGTGAAAAGGGCGGCGAGCAATACGATCAGGTGTTTGTTCATCCTTGGGTTCCTTGAGTCAAAAAAACACAGCAGTGCCGTCAGCGATCGCGGTCGAACCAGGCTTCGATCCGTTCGCTGAACAGCACCAACGACAGCAATACAATGCCCAGCACGTTGACCGGGGTGATGTGGTTCAGGCTCAGCAGCACACTCAGCGCGATGAGCACCGACATCACCAACAGCCACGATGGGCAGGGCGACGTGAAAAACCGGATTTCCTGGCGCCGCCAACGGCTCCAGGTGCGATGGCCCGCCAGCCGCCGCGCGTGCAGGGCCTTGAGCAGGGCGATCAAGGCGAGCAGGCCGATCTCGACAAAATCCAGCCAATGGAAGGGCAGGCCGGGCAGGTTGGCGGGCTCGTGGTCGTAGTCCATGCCGTCGTTGATAAGGTTATCCAGGGCCATGGCGTGCAGGTATACGCCGGGGAGTTGGCCGTGGACCGGCGACTCCACGAGGTCGCCGGTGGAGGTGATGTTGGCGCCGACCAGCACCAGGCGGTCGTGCAGCAATTCGGCGATCAGTGCCTGGTCTTGCGGGTCGCTGACTTCCAGGTCGCTGGCCGCCAATGTCAGCGTGTAGGGGCAGCGCGCCTGGGCGGAATCGTCGAGTTTCCAGAACACCGCCTGGAACAACTGCGCCACCGCTTCCAGCAAAAAATGCCGCGTTGGCGCGCAGTGGCCGATGTCGGCGATGCGTGCTTGTTCCGGTGCGAGTTTCAGGCCCCATTGCACGGCGATGGGCTGCATCTGTGCAGCGACCTGCGCATCCACCGGCGGCTGTTTGCACGGTTGGGTGGAGCAGAAGTAGCGATATATCGCCAGGGCCGGCGTTTCCATCAGCCCGGTCGGCGTGTTCACCGCCAGCGGGTACTTGTCGTCAACGCCTTCCCACGCCACCAGGCCCGGCCGGCTCACCTCGACAAACGGCGCCAGGGTATTGGCCTGGCCCGCCTCGCCGCGCACCACGCCGGTATTGGCCAACCACAATGGAATGCCCTGGCGCTGATAACGTTCGAACACGTTCGCCAATAATTGGCTGCCCCGCGCCGGGTCGCCGAACGAGTGGTCGTGGCTGTAGAGCAGGTCGACAAACACCGCCTTGGGCTTGTACGCGAGCAAGCGCTTGAACAGCTTGCTCTGTTCGCCGTAGGGCATCGGCCAGGAAGTCTGGTTGCGCATCAGGTAGGCGTCGTCGATCAAAATCACGGCGACCTGCTGCTGGCCGGTGCTCGGGTAACTGCTGGCGAACAGACGGCTGAGCCACTGCGAGGAGGACTTATCGCTGGAACTGGCCAGGCCGAACGGGTCGAGGATCGCCAGCAGCACGATAAATGCGGCCAGCCAATAGCGGCGGTATTTGAACAGCGGGGGGTTCGACAACATCCGTGTCTCGATAAAAAGCACAAGCAAGACAGGGTTTTTAGCGGAGCGGGGAGGGGGTGTCAATTGGAAAAGTGGCTAAGTGCCATTGCGCTGGGCAAATCCAAACCCCTCGGCCGGTCTGCGGCCGAGGGGTGCAGCGGTCAGAAATTCCAGCGCGTGCTGAGCATCACGTTGCGCGGGTCGCCGTAGTAGGCCGAGTTATAGAAGCCGATGTTGGTGTAGTAGGTCTTGTCGAAGACGTTGTTGACGTTGAGCGTGGCCGAGACGTTGTCGGTGATCTGGTAGCGGGCCATCAGGTCCAGCAGCCACAGGGGTTCCTGGGAGAAGTTGTCCTGGCTGCCGGTGGTGAAGTTGTTGGTCAACAGCTTCCAGCCCGTGCCCTGCCAGCGCACGCCGCTGCCCAGGGTGAGTTTGTCCAGCGGGCCGGTCAGCTTGTAGCTGGTGTAGAGGTTGAACTGGTCTTCCGGCTCCCAGGTGGACAGCTTCTCGCCCTGCTTGTCGCGCATGATCTTGTGGGTGTAGCCCGCCTGCAATTGCCAGCCGGGCGCCAGTTCGCCGGAGATTTCCGCTTCGTAGCCTTTGGTCTTGGATTCCACGCCTTTATAGGCGCCGTACAGCCCGGGGATGGTTTCGGAGACGTAGCTGTCGTCGCTGACCGCGCGGTTGTCCTCGTGGATTTCAAAGTAGGCGAGGCTGGCGTTCAGGCGACCATCGAAGAATTCGCCCTTGAGCCCGATCTCGTAGTTCTGGCCTTCGTCCGGCTCCACCGGTTTGTTATTGAGGTCGCGGTATTCGCGCTGCGGCAGGTAGATCTCGGTGTAGCTGGCGTACGCCGAGAGGTAGTCGTTGAGGTCGTAGGTGAGGCCAGCGTAGGGCACGACCTTGCCGGTGTCCTTGACCTGGCTGGTGCCGGTGACTTCGAAGTTGTTGACCCGGGTGCCGAGCATCAGGTGCATGGCGTCCGTCACGTTGAAGCGGGCAGTAACGTAGCCGGCGCTCTGGCGGGTGGTTTCGTCGTTGTAATTGGTCATCGGGCCACGGCCTGGTTCTGCGGCGTCGCCGTCCCAGGGGAAGTAGTCGTGGCTGTTGCCGTTGACGTGGACGGCGGCGCTGTAGTCTTTGCCGGTCCAGCGCGAGCGCGACACCGAGGTGCCGACCACCAGTTCATGTTCTCGGCCAAACAGGCTGAACGGGCCGGTGGCGTACAGGTCGCCGGTGTCGCTGGTGGTTTCACCGTAGTAGGCACGCGTCAGCATCATGGCTTTGCCGGTGGTCGCATTCGGGCTCAGCAGCGCGGACAGCGGCGCGTCGTAGCCGTTGATCTGGTGGTTGTACTGCGCCTTGCCCACCCAGCCGTTGGCGAATTCGTGTTCGAGGGTGGCGAAGCCGGTGCGCGTGTACTGCGCCCACGAGCTGAACTTGGCGCCGTTGTTGAACGAACGCGGCGTGCTGATACGGTTGCCGGCCGAATCGTACAGCGCTGCCGAACCGGACCAGCTGGAGCCCTGCGGGTCGCTGTCCTGGTAGTCGGCGCCGACGGTCAGCAGCGTGTCGGGGGACAGGTCGAACTCGAGGATGCCGTAGTACACGGCGGTCTGGCGCTGGTAGTGGTCGAGGAACGAGTGCTTGTCCTGATAGGCCGCGACGGCGCGCCCACGCACGTTGCCCGACTCGGTCAGCGGGCCGCTGACGTCGACTTCCGAGCGATAGTTGTCCCAGGAGCCCGCGCCCAGGTCGATGTAGCCCTTGAATTCCGAGGTGGGTTTCTTGCGCACCATATTGATGGTGCCGCCCAGGCCGCCGGCGCCGGTGAGCAAGCCGGTGGCGCCCTTGAGGATCTCGACGCGGTCGTAGATCACCGTGTCGGTGAGGGTGTGGCCGGAGGAGTATTGCGCGTCCTGCAGGATCGGGATGCCGTCGTACTGGAAGTTGCGAATGGCAAAGCCACGGGAGTAGTAGGACGTGCGTTCACTGTCGTAAGCCGCGACGGTGATGCCCGGCGTGTGGCGCATCACGTCGTCGAGGGACTTGAGGCTGAAGTCGTCCATGGCCTGGCGGGTGACCACGGAGATCGACTGCGGCGTCTCCCGTGGGGTCAGCACCAGTTTGGTCGCGGTGGCGATGGTGCCCGGGGTGTAGGAGCCGCTGCCTTCGGTCACGGTGCCCAGCTGGTTGGTGGTGACTTCGGTGGCGCGCAGTTGCAAGGGGCCGTCGCTGGTGCTGGCGACCAATACGTAGCCGCCGTTGCTCTGGCGTTGCGCTGCCAGGCCGCTGTTGGCCAGCAATCGCGCCAGGCCCTCTTCAACGGTGTACGCGCCCTTGAGCCCTTCGCTGGTGAGGTTGCGCGTTTGCTGGGTATCGAACGAAATCGTCACGCCCGCCTGCACGCCGAATTGGGTCAGGGCGTTTCCTAGCGAGCCCGGCGCAATCTCGTACGCGGCTTGGCTCTGGGCGTGTGCGGGAGTCGCTTGCAGTGCCAGCGCGGGCAGGCTGGCCAGGGTCAAACCAAACAGCGCCAGGCGCACGGCACGGGCCATTGCCGTCTTGGCGGTAAGAGGAAGCGGGAGCATTCGATTGTCCTTGCGTAGTCTTGGCAGAGAGCCGCTGTGTGCGCGGCTTGTGTCATTGACGGATGAGAATCGAAATCAGCAAGGTTGCGTGTAGGTTTTTTTACAGGGCTTCGACGCTGACCCAGTAGCGCGTGAGGTAAGTCACTTTCACCGGTAGGGATTTGCCCAGGTTTTGTAGGACGGTGTCAGTGTCGTCAATCCGAAACGCGCCGGAGATGCTCAGGTTCTGTACCTGCGGCGCACAACGCAACACACCGGGGCGGTAGCGGCCCAACTGGGTGATGAAATCCCCGAGGCGCCAGTCGTCCACGCTCAGCATGCCCTGGACCCAAGCGGTAGATCCTTGGGGTAACGGGCGAGGGCGGCCGATGGCATCGCGGTCGAAGCTGACGTGTTGGCCGGCTTCCAGGGTGAGTCGTTGCGTGTTATTGCGGCGTGGGCGAACTTCGACAGCGGCCTGTTCGACGCCCACTTCGGTGTGATCGCCCCATTGGCGCACGCTGAATTGGGTGCCGAGCGCGCGCACATTGCCATCGCTGGTGGTCACGCTGAACGGCCGCTGGGCCGGGTCCTTGGCGGTTTGCACGAGGATCTCGCCCTGGTACAGCTGGATCAGCCGTTGTTGGCCGTCGAACTGGATATCCAGCGACGTATCGACATTCATCTCCAACCGCGTGCCATCGTCCAGTTGCAGCGAACGCCGCTCCCCGGCGTGGGTGCGTTGCCCGGCGAGCATCGAGCGATACGGCACCTGCTCCACCGCCAGCCATGAACCTGCGCCCACGGCCATCAGCATGCCGAGTATCTTCAAGACGTCACGCCGCTGCTGCTGCGCCGCCCCCAACCCGGAAAGCGCCGCCCGCTGCGGCATTCGCGCCCACTGTTGTTGCAGCGCCTCCACCCGCGCCCAGGCCGCCGCATGCTGCGGGCTGGCCTGCAACCACGTCTGCCAGGCGCGGGTACGCGCTTCGTCGGGTGCGCCGTCATTTAGCTGCACATACCAGGTGGCGGCGGCTTCCAGCGTCTGCAGATCCAGCGGCGCAGCCATCAGGGTTCGACCAGCAGCAGGCACTGGGTCATGGCGCGAATCAAATGATTCTTCACCGTCGTCACCGACACGCCAAACCGCTCGGCGGCCGCCACGTAGGTCAGGCCTTCGAGCTGCACCGCGAGGAAAATCTCCCGGGTACGTGTACCCAACTCATCGAGCAGGCTGTCGATCGCCAGCAACATCTCGATGATCGACAACCGCACCTCCGGCGACACCGCCACCGGTTCCGGCTGTTGCGCCAGCGCGAACAGATACGCCTGCTCAATCGCCCGACGGCGGGATTTGTCGATCAACAACGAGCGGGCGATGGCACTCAGGTAGCCGCGCGGTTCACGGATCGGCGCCGCGTTGCGGGCCGTCATGACGCGTATGAAGGTGTCCTGCGCCAGGTCGGACGCATCCGCGGCATTGCCCAGACGCACGCGCAACCAGCCTTTGAGCCAACTGTTGTGTTCGCTGTAGAGCTGATGAAGCGCGGAGTGATCGAGGGGCGACATGAGCGGGCCATTGGGGAGTAAATGGTAATGGCTCTCATTATTGTGATGGTGGGGTTTTATGCAAGGGGTAGAGCGTACAAAGCACGATTTTGAATGCCGGGCACGTGCAACCAGCAGATTGACCAATAGGCTGGCTCAAGGGCTGGTGAACCGTACGTAAGACTCAACCCTCAGAAACGAAAAAACCGGCACAAGGACCGGTTTTTTCACCCCAACGGCCAGAGAATTCAATCACTGTGTACGGGGCTGGGTAGTGGACGGATGATGACAACTGTTGGGCTATCGCTACCGTCAAACGTCGAAGGGGCGCTCATTGGCAATTCATAATTCTGCATAAAGTTAGAAATGGGGACTGTCTCCATTTCCTGTTATATATCGCGGCCAAATAGTAGTTCGTTCGGCTCACGATGGAAATCTGGCCAGATCTTCGATGAGTGTAGTAGCCTTCCGGGAGCAGAGGGCTAGATTTATTGCGGTTAATTATGCGTTAAGCGTTTTGGACAAGGATTGGTAAACATGGAAAAAAGTTACTTTTTCAAGAATTTAGTCATTGGGCTTGTGCTGTTTTTTATATGTGTATTCGTTTTTAGGTCAAGTGATGATGCCGTTGTATTTTTTGTTGTGTCTGGCGTAAATGCATTTTTGTTCCCCTTCTCGAAGCGCCTGGTAGAAGATGCTGTGTTCCGTTATACGCAAAAGAGGGTTTGGGAGACGGGGCCATCAAGGACGGCTGCTGCAAATGGCGGTCACGCGCTTTTGTATTCGTTTTATTTTGCATTTGCCATTCCGTTGGGCGTGTTATTTTTGATGTTGTTTTACATAAAAAAATAGCGCTGCGGTATAGGCAGCGCGATTTGTTGAGGTGCCTTAATGAATGCGTTTAGGTTGCCGGCTAGCTTGCCGTCAATCGCTGCAATCAGAGCAGCAATCGCTATGATGCGTAGGGGGTTAAAGCAATGAAACCGAACATTGCACTCACCAAGGCTGTTGCTGCTGCGCCAAGGGCGATTGATTCGACCTTCACAACGAACGGTTTTCAATCGCCTGAGTTTGCAAAATGGGGACCGAAATGGGGACAGTCCCCATTTGCCTCTGGCGCGGCGTCAGCCAGGAGCTGGATGGGGGGCATTCGTCGATAACCCGCGACCAGGAATATGCGGCGACGTTGCTGGGGGACTCCGAAATATTGAGCATTAAGCACTCGCCAAAATCCCACATACCCGCAGTCCGCAAGGGCCCGGATGACTGTCTCAAAGTCGCGGCTATCGTTGACAGCGAGCAGGTTAACGACGTTCTCAAGGACCACCCAGCGAGGTTGTGTTTCCTTGAGAATTCGTATGACTTCCCAAAACAATCCGCTCCTTTCGCCTTGGAGACCTCGGGGCCGGCTACCGGCAACGCTGATGTCCTGATAAGGGAAACCCGCGGTGATGACATCGACGGCAGACAAGTTGTGGGCACCGCACTCGCGCACGTCTTCAAATTGGCGTGCATGGGAAAATCGATCGGCAAGCACAGCCCGGTTGATGGGGTTGAGCTCGACTTGCCAGGCGGTGCGGTACCCGGCGTTTTCAAATCCGACATCAAAGCCTCCGATGCCTGCGAACAGGCTGCCAAGGGTAGGTAGGCACATTCTTGAGCTCATTGTTCTATGCGTGCGGAAACCTCGGAGCCTTCAGATGGCTGAGTACCCGGCAACGCGTGGACTTGTTTTTTAGTTTGGTGGGAGTTTCGGTGATGGCTGATATCAAACATCTGTCGACTCTAAAGTGATATAGGTGTTTGTTATTGTCTTTAATCAGTTTTAGTATAAAAAACTGTTATTTTTAACAGTTTATGAATGACGTTGAGTGAGTAATGATTACGGGGCAAGCATAATTCTCTCTGAGGGTACGGTTATGACAAAGGTTTTCATTGAACTCACCGATACGGCCGATAGCAATTATCCGGCCCCAGTTTTGTTTGAAATGATCCGCCAAAAACTTGATGTAACTCCTGGGAATGGAAAGTGGAATACCAATACGATTGAGTTGGATGCTGATGTGAACAATGAAAATATAGTTCATCCATTACTTCAGGGGTATGTCGGTACGTCTCGTCGGCGAAGCATTCCGTTACGGGATTTAGAGGCAATGGGTGCTTTAGAAAAGTAATTTGCTTTTGTTCTTCGAGGTTGGGCTATTTAATCGGATGTAGCCCAGTCTCTCTTTCTTTTATTAAAATTCTCAGATGGTGATTGTTTCTAGTGTTATGAGCATTTTTAGGGCAGACGCTGAGCTGTCGGAAAATTGAGCCGCGTTATCCGGCGGCGGTGTCGGACCGTGTTTGTGCGCGGCGATGGCGAGGTTCATCTGTTCGACCAGATCGATCAGGTCGCCCAACACCGGCAGCACGTTGACGGCTTCGGAGCCCAGCCACGTCTTACTCGCCACCAGGCGCTGCCCAACCACCGCCGCCAGGCTCACCGATCCACCCGACAGCAGTTTCAGTGCCCCCAACGCCTCAACCGTCTTTACAGAGATCTTCGAACCGAGGTTTCTAAAGTACTCGGTCGACATCCACGAGCATTCCAACCGTGTATATCAGGCAAATGTCACCCGGCTCGGTGGGCTATCCACTGAGGAGGCTAAGCAAATTGTTCGGTTTTATCAGTTGGCGGACAGCGTTAGGTTGGATGTCACAGCGGGTGGTGTGCTTTTCAGCGGGACAGCAGACCCGGACAGTTTTGGTGAAGCCGCAGATCTATTGGAGGCGGCAATGAAAATTGGCCGTGATTTGACATCGGAGCGCGGTAAGAAGAAGTGGGGCACGCGAAAAAACGCAGGGTAGTTTTTTGAGTGTGGACGTTTTGTGGACGTTTTGACGAAAACGGCGCCCAAAGTTTCTGGCGTTTTCTAAACCCCAGAAACCACAAAGCCCCGCATTGCGGGGCTTCGAGATATGGTGCCGGCACCAGGAGTCGAACCCGGGACCTACTGATTACAAGTCAGTTGCTCTACCAACTGAGCTATACCGGCGTGTTGGGCGACGATTATAGCGACTGCCAAGGTTCTGTAAACCCCTGAAATCTGACTATTTTTGCGAAAACCCAAGTTTTCGCGTCACCGCCCCACATTTCCCCGCAATCAACGCTCGTGCATCGCCTCGGCACGGGACTTGATGATCGGTTTGAGCAGGTAGCTCAGGATGCTCTTCTTGCCGGTGATGATGTCCACCGAAGCCACCATCCCGGGGATAATCAGCAGTGGCTTCTCGTCCGTGCCGAGGTGGCTGCGATCGGTGCGCAGTTTGATGATGTAGAAGGTGTTTTTCTTCTCTTCATCCATCACGGTGTCGGCGCCGATCTGTTCGAGTTTGCCTTTGAGGCCGCCGTAGATGGTGTAGTCGTAGGCGGTGAATTTGATCATGGCTTCCTGGCCGGGGTGCAGGAAGGCGATGTCTTGCGGGCGGATCTTGGCTTCCACCAGGATCGTGTCGTCCAGTGGCACCACTTCGGCCATGTCGCTGCCGGGCTGGATCACGCCGCCGACGGTGTTGACCAGCATCTGCTTGACGATGCCGCGCACGGGCGAGGTGACCATGGTGCGGCTGACGCGGTCTTCCAGGCCCTTGGAGGTGGCTTGGGCCTTGCTCAGCAGGGTGCGCGCTTCGTTCAGTTGGGCGAGGGCTTCGCTGCGGAATTTGCCGCGGGTTTCGTCGACTTTGCGCTGCACTTCGTTGATTGCCGCCTGGGCGCGGGGGATGGCCAGGGTGGTGCCGTCGAGCATGCCGCGGGTTTCCACTTCCGAGCGCTTGAGGCGCAGGACTTCTACCGGCGAAATGGCGCCCTGTGCGACCAGCGGTTCGGACATGCCGATCTCCTGGCGCAGCAGGTTCAGGCTGTTGCGGTACTGGTCCTGCTTGGAGCTGAATTCGCGCAGTTCTTGCTGGCGTTGCAGCAGTTGTTGTTGCAGCCCGCCAATTTCGTCGGCCAGTTGTTGGCGGCGGCTGGCGTACAGCGATTCTTCGTTCGACACCTGGTTGGGCACGGCTTTGCGTGCGGCGTCGGTGATTTTCAGCGGGCGGTCGTCGACTTCCGCGCTGAGGCGCTCCACACGCAGCTCCATGGACACACGCTCGGCTTCGGTTTCGCCGACGTTGGAGGCAAAGCGCGTGTCGTCCAGGCGGATCAGCGGCGCGCCGGCTTCGACGATCTGGCCTTCGTGCACATAGATCTGGGCGACGATGCCGCCCTCCAGGTTCTGGATCTTCTGGATGCGCGACGACGGGATCGCCTTGCCTTCGCCCTTGGTCACTTCGTCGATGATCGCGAAGTGGGCCCAGAGCAGCATGAACACGAAAAAGCCGATCACGCCCCAGATGGTCAGGCGCACGATGCGCGGGGCATCGTCGATCAGGGCTTTTTCGACTTCGGGCAGGGGCTGGTCATCCAGCGAGTCGCTGCCCTTGAAGTAGCGGAAGATCACATCTTTCCAACGGCCTGGGCCGGACTTAAGCAACACTGATCTGCCCCTTTTTCAGCGCTTCCATGACGGCCGCTTTTGGACCGTCCGCGAGTATCTGGCCACGGTCGATCACCAGCAGGCGATCCACCAGGCTCAACAGCGAGGCGCGGTGGGTGACCAGAATCACCGTCTTGTTTTCGATGACGGCTTGCAAGCGCTGTTTCAGGCGCTCTTCACCGGTGTTGTCCATGGCGCTGGTCGGTTCGTCCAGCAGCAGGATCGGCGGGTTGAGCAGCAACGCACGGGCCAGGGCGACGTTCTGGCGTTGGCCGCCCGAGAGGTTCTGCCCGCGCTCGCCCACCTGCAACTCGTAGCCTTGCGGGTGCAGCCTGGCGAATTCATGCACGCCTGCCAGTTCGGCGGCTTGCAGCACCATTTCATCGTCCACGTAGCGCGCACCCGAGACCAGGTTGTCGCGCAGGGTGCCGGCCAGCAGCTGGATGTCCTGGGCGACGTAGCCGATGTTGTGGCGCAGCTCGCTGACGTCGATCTGGCGGATGTCTACACCGTCCACCAGCAATGAACCCGAGTCCGGCTGGTACAGCCCCACCAGCAGCTTGGCCAGCGAGCTTTTGCCCGAGCCACTGCGGCCGATGATGCCGATTTTTTCGCCCGGGCGAACGTTCAGGTTGATGCCGCGCAGTGCCGGGTTCTGTTGGTCCGGGTAGGTGAAATTGACCTCGCGGAAGGTCATCGCGCCTTGCAGCGTCTTGCGGCTGAGGGGGCGTTCGTCGAAGTTGCGTTCCTGCGGCAGCTCCATCATCTGGTCCACCGAGACCATCGTCACCTTGGCTTGCTGGTAGCGCGTCAGCAGGCCCGACAACTGGGCCAACGGGCCAAGTGCGCGGCCGCTGAGCATGTAGCAGGCCACCAGGCCGCCCATGCTCAGGGTGCCGTCGATGATCTGGTACACACCAAAGATAATCATCGCCACGCCGGCCACTTGCTGGATCAGCAACGTGATGTTCATCGCCAGGCCGGACAGCACCTTGACCCGCAGTTCCAGGCGGCTGAGGGTGCCAATGGTTTGTTCCCACTGGTATTGGCGCTCGCTTTCGGCGTTGTTGACCTTCACCGCATCCAGCCCGGCGAGGGTTTCGATCAGGCTCGATTGGCGCTCGGCGCCCAAAGCCATGGTGCGCTCAAGTGTCGCGGTCAGCGGTTTTTGCAGGAAGTGGCCGATGCCCAGGGCGAGCGGGAAGGCGACGATGGGGATCCACACCAGGTGGCCGCCCAACAGCGCGATCACGCCGAGGATGATTAAGGTAAACGGTAAATCGATCAGGCTGGCGAGGGTCAGGGACGTGAGGAAGTCGCGCATCCCCTGGAACTCGTGGATGTTCGACGCGTAGCTGCCGACGCGCGCCGGGCGCATTTTCATCGACATGCCGACGATGCGCTCGAACAGCGTCGCCGAAATGATTAGGTCGGTCTTCTTGCCCGCGAGGTCCAGGCACAGGCTGCGCATGCTCTTGAGCAACAGGTCGAACAGATAAGCGCCGCAAATACCGATGGCCAGCACCCACAGGGTGGCAGTGGCCTGGTTGGGCACGACGCGGTCGTACACGTTCATCACGAACAGCGGCGCGGCCAGGGCGATCAGGTTGATTACCAGGCTCGCCGCGATGGCGTCGGCGTACAGCCAGCGTGAACGCTTGAGGGTGTCTTTGAACCACGAGCGAGCGCGTGGGATCAGGGTGCCGCTGGTCACGTCAAATTTATGCTGCGGCTGGGCGAAGAAAACCCGACCGCTGTAATCTTGACTCAGCACTTCACGGCTGACGTGGACTTCGCCACCGTCACTTTCGCTGAGCAGCAGGCGGGCAGTATCGCCCTCCCAGCTCAACAGCACCGCACTGCGCCCTTCCTTTAATAGCAGCAAGGCCGGCAATGCGATGGTGGGGATCTGTTCCAGCTTGCGTTGCAGCAACCGCCCCTGCAAACCCGCCCGGGCGGCTGCGCGTGGCAGCAGGTCGGCGCTCATGCGCTGGCCTGCCAGCGGCAGGCCGGTGGTCAGCATGGCCCGGCTGGCGGGCTTGTAATGCAGGGAGCAGAGAGCCAACAACCCATCTAGCAATGGGTCGTCATGCTGAGTGCGCGGGTCATGGTTGAGTTGCGCCACACCAATTTCAGGATCCAAGCTGACTCTCTCTTAAGCGGTTTTGTGGTTCAACGCCGTCAAGAATCAGTTCATCCCTGGCAGGTTTACCGACGGTTTAATATCGTTTTGCACAACTGATGCCATCGGAGCAACCACGCCCTGACTTTTCAGCAGTTGGCCCATGTCGGCCTTGATACGGTACTGCGTGTAAATATGCAGGCTTTTGATCTGGGCCAAACGCTGCTGAGCGGTGAACAGTTCGTTCTCGCTGTCGAGCAAGTCGAGCAGTGTACGCTCACCCAGGCTGAACTGCTGCTGGTACGAGGTGCGAACTTTGGTGCTGCGGTCCACGTATTGCTGCGCGATCGGCACCTGTTGGGTGGCGTTGTTGTAGGCGTTCCACGCCAGGCCCAATTCTTCGTTCAACTGGCGCAGGGCGTTGTTGCGGATATCCAGCGCCTGGGTGGCCTGGGAAGCCTTGGATTGCAGGCTGGCCTTGTCGCTACCGCCGTTGTACAGGTTGAACTGCATGTTCAGCATCGCCGAATAACCATTGTCATGGCCTTCGTCGCCGCCGACGTTGTTGTTGGCGGAGCGTTGCAGCACGGCATCAAAACGCGGGTAGAAGGTCGACTTGGCGGCCTCGTACTGCTTTTCGGCAGCGGCGATGTCCGACTCGGCCGAGCGCAGCACCGGGCTGTCGGCAATCATCTGGCGACGGGCTTCATCCAGGCTGGCGGGCAGCGCGGTCACAACGCCCAATGGCTTTTCAAGTTGATCGGGTTCTTTGCCGACAACGCTGAAGAAGTTGGTGTTGGCGTCCGCCAGGTTGGTCTGCTCGGTAATCAGGTTGTTTTGCGCTTGGGCCAGACGGGCTTCGGCCTGGTCCATGTCCGCCATTCTTCCGACGCCACGGCTGGTGCGCAGTTTGATCTGGTCAAAAATACGTTCGTGGCTTTTCAGGTTGTCTTCTGCCAGTTGCACCATCTCGCGACGGGTCAAGACATCCAGATACACCTGGGCGACGGTCAGCGCGGTGCGCTCGGAGGTATTCAGCAGTGCATAGCCGCGGGAGTTGGCCGTGGCTTGTTGGCGGCCGACTTCATTAACGGTGCCAAAACCCTGGAACAAATTTTGTTGCAGGCGAATGGTCGACTCGCCGCGGTTCAGGGTTTTCCAGTCATGGCTGTTGCTGGCGGCGCGGGTCGAGGTGTTGTCGGAGCTTTCGCGGCCATAACCACCCAACAGGTCCACTTTAGGCAGGTAGCCGCCCTGGGCTTCGCGGACCTGGTAGTCGGCGGCAATGCGCGCATTGATGGCAGCCTGGATCTCAGGATGGTTCTGCACCGCGTCTTGCATCGCTTCCGGCAGGGTCTGGGCCTGGACGAAACTGGCGGCTAGAGCAAACGGCACGGCTTTAAGAAGGTGCAAACGCATTCTGGTGTTTCCCCGGGATTGGTTGCCTTAAAAACGCAACAAACGTGAAAAATTGCATTGGAATTGGCAACCGAAATGACTGCTTGTCATAGGAACCTGGTAGTCCAAACAGAAAGTCGCGAGCCGATTAAATATCAATGTGACATTACCGGGCGGATTGTTTAGGATGGCGCCAAATAGGTCAATACCTTGACGGAAAAGTAATTTGCTGAATTAAACAACAAATTATTGACGCCAAATATTCCACACTTAGTTAAGTACTCCAGCTATCGAATCGGCATAGGTAATGAGGCCGGTCTCCATGATGGATACCCCGAACGGTAATACACGGAGAGTCTTTTATGAGCAGCGTTGCGGTCGTCAAAAGCATTGTCGGTCAAGTGTTTGCGGTATCCCCGGAAGGGATTCGTCGCCTGCTTGTAGAAGGGGATCGCCTGTTCGCGGGTGAGCAAGTCGATACCGGCGCTGCAGGCGCCGTGTCCCTGGAATTGGCCGATGGCCGTACCATCGACTTGGGCCGTGACACTCAGTGGAGCGCAAACGCTCCTGACTCCGTCACCGACCTCAGCGCCGCCACCGCTCAAGCCGCACCGTCCGTTGCCGAATTGCAGCAAGCCATCGCTGCCGGTGCCGACCCGACCCAAGACCTCGAAGCCACCGCAGCCGGCCCGACCTCTGCCGGCGCCGATGGCGCGGCTGGCGGCGGCCACAGCTTTGTCGTGCTGGAAGCCACCGCAGGCGTGGTTGACCCCACCATCGGCTACCCGACGACCGGCTTGAATGCCGGTGACGCAGTGGGCACCACCCAAACCGGCGCCGCCGACACCAACGGCCCCGATGCGCGCAGCGTCACCATCACCCTGACCGCCACACCGAGCATCACCGAAGCCGGTGGCGTTGTGGTTTACACCGTATTCATCACCCAGGCGCCGACCAGCGACCTGACCGTTACCTTGTCCAACGGCCTCTCCGTGGTGATCGCTGCCGGCCAGACTTCGGGCGCGCTGAACGTCACGTTCGCGGGTAACGACACGCCTTACCTGGACGCCTCGTCGATCTCCGCGACCATCACCGGCACCGCCGGCGGCGGCAACCTGATTATCACCACTGACCCGGCGCCAGCGGTTACCCAGATCAACGACACCATCGACACCACCACCGTCACGCTGACCGCGACCCCGTCGGTGAACGAAGGTGGCCAGATCGTCTACACCGCGACCGTGAACAACCCGGCGCAGACCGACGTCGTCATCAAGCTGTCCAACAACACCACCATCACCATCGAAGCCGGTAAATCCTCCGGTACGGTCAGCGTCGACACGCCTGCCAACCTGGCGGATGGCAAAGACCTGAACGTCAGCGTCACGATCACCGGCGCGACCGGTGGCAACTACGAAGACCTGGCGATCAATCCTGCGCCAGCGACTTCCACCGTTGTCGCTGTTGATGATCCAAGCGAATTGCTGCCGGATACCAACACAATCGCCGAAGATGGCGTCGCCATCGGTAACGTGCTGAGCAACGACAGCGACATCGACAACGTGTTGAGCGTGGCCACCTTCCAGGTAGGCGGCAACACCTATAACGCCGGCCAAACGGCCACTATCGAAGGCGTGGGTAGCATCACCATGGGTGCTGATGGCGCCTATACCTTTACCCCGGTCAAGGATTACAACGGTGAAGTGCCAACCATTGGCTACACCACCAACACCGGCTCCAGCAGCACGCTGAATGTGACGGTGACGCCGGTGAACGATGCGCCGGTGATCCAAGTGACGGGCAACACCCTGGTCGAAAACACCGCCGTCGCCGGCACTGTGGCGGGCACCTTTGTCGCCCGCGATGCAGAAACGCCTGCCGACCAGCTGAAAGTCGTGTTTACGGGCGACAGCAATAAAGACGGTTACTACGCCATCGTCGACAACAATGTCGTGCTGACCCAGAAGGGCGCGGACTTTGTGAATGCTGGCAATCAACTGCCGCAGATCGACCTGACGGTCACCGACCCCGAAGGCCTGAACTCCAACGGTGCCGCCCAACCGACCGTCACCCTGCAAAACGACGTGCCGGTGATTGAGGTGGTTGCCAATACCATCGTCGAAGACACCGCTACAGCGGGCACCGTCGCCGGTACGTTCACCGCGACTGACGAAGAGACGCCGCGTGAAGGCCTGACTATTTCCTTCACGGGCAACAGCAACGCTGATGGCTACTACAGCATCGTTGGCAACAACGTCGTGCTGACCCAGAAGGGTGCGGATTTTGTTAACGCCGGCAATCAATTGCCGAAGATCGACCTGACGGTTACAGACCCTCAGGGCGCGAACTCCACGGGTTCCGACCAGCCTGTTGTCACCCTGCAGAACGATGTGCCGGTGATTGAGGTGGTTGCCAACACCCTGGAAGAAAACTCCGCTGCAGCGGGTACTGTCGCCGGTACTTTCACTGCTAGCGATGAAGAGACGCCGCGTGAAGGCCTGAGCATTTCGTTCACGGGCAACAGCAACGCTGATGGCTACTACAGCATCGTTGGCAACAACGTCGTGCTGACCCAGAAGGGTGCGGATTTTGTTAACGCCGGCAATCAATTGCCGAAGATCGACCTGACCGTCACCGATCCAGAAGGCCTGAATTCCACCGGTTCCGACCAGCCAGTGGTCAATCTGCACAACGATGTGCCGGTGATTGAAGTTGTCGCTAACACCCTGGAAGAAAACTCGGCCGTAGAAGGCACCGTCGCTGGTACGTTCACCGCGACCGACGAAGAGACTCCGCGTACTGGCCTGACCATCACCTTCACGCCGGGTACCAACGCGGCTGGCTACTACGCCATCGTTGGCGACAACGTTGTGCTGACCAAAGCCGGTGCCGACTTCGTCAACGCTGGCAACCAGCTGCCGAAAATCGACCTGACTGTTACCGATCCAGAAGGCCTGAATTCCACCGGTTCCGACCAGCCAGTGGTGAACCTGCACAACGACGTGCCGGTGATTGAAGTCGTCGCCAACACCCTGGAAGAAAACTCCGCAGTAGAAGGCACCGTCGCCGGTACCTTCACCGCTACCGACGAAGAAACCCCACGTACTGGCCTGACCATCACCTTCACGCCGGGCACCAACGCGGCTGGCTACTACGCCATCTCCGGTGACAACGTCGTATTGACCAAAGCAGGTGCTGACTTCGTCAACGCTGGCAACCAGCTGCCGAAGATCGACCTGACCGTCACCGACCCAGAAGGCCTGAACTCCACCGGTTCCGACCAGCCAGTGGTGAACCTGCACAACGACGTGCCGGTGATTGAAGTTGTCGCCAACACCCTGGAAGAAAACTCGGCCGTAGAAGGCACCGTCGCCGGTACCTTCACCGCGACCGACGAAGAAACCCCGCGTACTGGCCTGACCATCACCTTCACGCCGGGCACCAACGCTGCTGGCTACTACGCCATCGTTGGTGACAACGTCGTACTGACCAAAGCCGGTGCCGATTTCGTCAACGCCGGCAACCAGCTGCCGAAGATCGACCTGACCGTCACCGATCCAGAAGGCCTGAATTCCACCGGTTCCGACCAGC